>NZ_JARXAB010000142.1 GCF_029866045.1 Ramlibacter sp.
TCACCATCACCTGCACGCTGACTACCTGGACACGGCGGCACTGGCCGAACTGGTGCGTCTGGCCGACGCCATCACCACCGAGTTCGAGAACGTGCCGGCCCAGGCCCTGGCCCAGTTGGCCGCCCACCGGCCGGTTGCCCCTGGCGGCGAGGCTGTGGCCATTGCCCAGGACCGCGCCCGCGAAAAGGCCCATTTCACCCGCTGCGGCGTGCCCTGCGCACCCCATGCGTTGATCGAGACCCCCGAGCAACTCGCCGCAGTGGGCGATGCCTTGCTGCCAGGCATTCTCAAGACCGCCCGCTTGGGCTATGACGGCAAGGGCCAGGCCCGTGTCGCCACCCGCGCCGAACTGGCCCGGGCCTGGGGCGATCTGCGCCACGTGCCTTGCGTCCTCGAAAAAATGTTGCCCCTGGCCGACGAGATTTCAGTGGTGGTGGCGCGCGGCGCCGATGGCGAGATGGTGAACCTGCCGGTCCAGCGCAATTTGCACCGCGGCGGCATTCTCGCGGTGACCGAAGTGGTCGACGGCCTGGTCGATCCGGCCCTGGCCGCCCAGGCGGTGGCGGCCACTCGCGCAGTGGCTGAGGGCCTGGGTTACGTGGGCGTGCTGTGCGTCGAGTTCTTCGTACTGGAAGGCGGCGCTCTGGTGGTCAACGAGATGGCGCCAAGGCCCCACAACAGCGGCCATTGGAGCCTGGACGGCAGTGACCTGTCGCAATTTGATCTGCAAGTGCGCACCTTGGCGGGCCTGCCCCTGGTACCGCCGCGCCAGCACAGCCCGGCAATCATGCTCAATTTGCTCGGTGATTTGTGGTTCCCTTCGGGCACTTCTGTGTCGCGCGAGCCGAACTGGTCCGCGGTGCTGGCCTTGCCCGGCGCCCACCTGCACCTGTATGGAAAGACCGAGGCGCGTCCGGGCCGCAAGATGGGCCACCTCACGCTCACCGGCGCCGAGGCGCAAGGGCTGCGCGTCACCGCGCTGGACGCCTGCGACATTCTGGGGATCGAGCGCTTCTGAGGGCCGCGCCACCCGCGTTCTTTCTGCATCCTCACGCGCCGCCGCCCTGGTTCTGCACCGATCCTCCAACCGCCCACCGCCCACCGCCCACCGCCTTCTGCCCACCGGACCTGACCCCGTGATCCTCGACGGCCACCGCCCCGACGCCATCGCCCAGGCCGCACGCCGCCTGGCTGCCGGCGACCTGCTGGGGCTTCCCACCGAGACCGTCTACGGCCTGGCGGCCGACGCGGGCAGCGAGGCCGCCGTGGCTGGCATCTTCGCGGCCAAAGGCCGGCCGAGTGACCATCCCCTCATCGTCCACGTGGCAGATGCCGAGGCGGCAGCCCACTTCGCGCGCGAGCTGCCGCCGGTGGCACGCCGGCTGATGACCGCCTTCTGGCCCGGCCCGCTCACCGTCATCGTCCCGCGCCGCGAGGGTGTGGCCCGCGCCGCCGCCGGTGGCCAGGAGTCCGTGGGGCTTCGCTGCCCTTCGCATCCGGTGGCGCGCGCGCTGCTGCAGGCCTGCGCCGCCCTGGAGCCGCCGGTGGCCGGCTTGGCCGCGCCCAGCGCGAATCGCTTCGGCCGGGTGAGTCCGACCACGGCCGCCCATGTGCGCGACGAGTTTGGCGACGGCCTGCTGGTGCTTGACGGCGGGGCCTGTGAGGTCGGGATCGAGTCCGCCATCGTCGACTGCACCCGGGGCCGGCCGGTGCTCCTCAGGCCCGGCGCGCTTGGCTTTGAACAGATCCAGACCGCCTGCGGCGAGCGCCTGTGGCGGCCCGAGGAAATGCCCGGCGCTGCGCCGCGCGCCTCCGGCACCCTGGCCTCGCATTACGCGCCGCAAGCGCCTCTGCGGCTGATGGACGGCCCGGCCCTGCAAGACGCGCTCGACGTGCTCGGGCCCGGCGCCTCCGACCTGGGCCTGGCCGTTTGGGCGCGCCGTTCGCTCAAGGTCGGCGCGCGCGGCGTGCGCCTGGTGCCCATGCCCCAGGACGCCGCCGCCGCCGCGCGTGCGCTGTTCGCGGCCCTGCGCGACTTTGATGACGCTGGCGCCCGCCTGATCTGGGTCGAGGCGCCCCCGGCCGATACGGCCTGGGACGGTGTGCGAGATCGGCTCCAGCGGGCGGCGGCGGATCGATGAGCCTTGACTGTTGGCGCCATGGCGCCCCGCCTGCGGCCCTGTGTTCCGCTGAGCGGGGGCCGGACCTGCGGTGGAATCGTCCGCAGGCTCGGTAAACTCTCGCATTTGTGTCTGTCGCCAATTGGAGAAACCCCATGGCTTTTGAACGCGCGTTCCGCACCCTCCTGGCAGGGGCCTTGGCCCTGTTGCTGGCGTCCTGCGGCGGCGGGTCCACGGTGGTGTCGGACTTTCGCCCGACTCGGGTGGTGGTGTTTGGCGATGCGATGGCTGATATGAAGCTGGGGGCAGGTGGCACGGCTCTGTACACGATCAATGGAGACGGTACGGTCAACAACTGGGTGAGGCAGTTGGCCAGCCACTACAGCCTGACACCGCTGGATGCCAACGTGAAGGCCAAGGCCCACGCCCGCATTACCTCTGCCATAGGCGCCACCGGCGTGGCCGCCACCAGTGTGACCAGCCAGATTGCCGCCTGGGCGGGTGGCTTTACCAGCAACGACTTGGTCATCGTGAGTGCCGGCACATCGGATCTGATCTTTGAGGGAAACGTGGCAGTTGTCGCCAATACCTCCGCGGCCCAGAGCACCGCTGTCTCCAATGTCCGCCAGGCTGCACGCGAGCTGGCCACGCAGGTCCGTCAGTTGGTGTCCAGTGGCGCCCAGCATGTGGTGGTGCTGACCCCGTACAACATGGGCAAGACGCCTTGGGCCAGCTCAGTGAGCAGCACGGGCTTTCTGGAAACGCTCTCTGACGAGTTTTATATCGAACTTGTCTACAACGTCAGCGACCTGAGCGAGCAGGTTCTTGTCGTCGACTCGCGGGTCCAGCTCAATGGGATGGTCAATTCGGCAAGCTACAGCGGACTGTCCGTGGCCTGCACGCCGACCGCCGCTGGTGTGGGCATTGGTATCGGGACAGGCAAGGTCGACGCATCGCTTTGCAATGCTGCGACTGCCGGGCACCTAGTGGCGGGGTATGACGCCAACAAGTACCTGTTCGCTGACCCGGTCTACCCAACGCCTCTGGCGCATCGCGAACTCGGCGAATACGCCTACAGCAAGCTGCGCGTTCGCTGGTAAGCCGGCGGCGCGCCGAGCGCCGTCAGCCCTCAGGATCTGCTTCAGCGGCGTACAGCGGGCGACGTGCCAGCTGTGGGTGCGGTAGCCGGTCCGCCCACTGTCCACGCCACCAGCGCGTCCACCACCGGTCGAATGGCGCCAGCGTCCGGGTGGTTGGCAATGGCCACCAGCACATAGCGTCGGCCGTCGGCCGCATGCACATAGCCGGCCACCCCCGCCACGTCCCGCAGGCTGCCGGTCTTGAGGTGCGCTAGGCCTGCGGCGCCTGGGCTGGCGCCGGTGCGTCGCGCCGTGCCGTCGATGCCGGTCACCGGCAGCGAGGCGATGAACTCGGGCATCAGCGGCGAGACCCACGCGTACTGCAGCAGCCGCGTGAGTTGGGCGGCGGTGACGCGCTCCTGCCGCGAGAGCCCCGAGCCGTTGTCGAACTGCGGCGGCTCGTCCTTCAGGCGCTCTCGCCACCACTGGCGCAACACCTCGCGCGAGCCCACCAGCGTGCCGCTTCCTTTTTGCTGCAGGCTGAGCGTGAGAAAGAGCTGCTGCGCCATGACGTTGTTGCTGAACTTGTTGATGTCGCGCACCACCTCGGCCAGCGCCGGCGACTCGAGGCTGATCACCGGCGCCAGGCCTGCTGGCGCCAGGCCGTCGCGCACCTGTCCCCCCAGCTGTCCGCCCAGCTCACGCCACAGCGCCTCCACCGCCCGGGCGGCTTGGCTGGCGGGTTCAGGCGCGGCCAGCGGCCACGCGCGCGGCCCGCAGGCGGCGGGATAGGTGCCGTCGAGGCGGATGCGGTTCGGCTGGCTGAAGTCGGCGCGCAGCCCGGCGCGCCAGTCTCCGCAGGCGGCGTTGGTCAGGGGCACGTTGGCTGGTACCTCGACACCGGCCAGGCTCGGCTCCATCTGCACCGCCGCAAGCTGCCCTGTGCCCAACGGAGTGAGGTGCAGCACGATGGCCCGGTAGTTCACCAGCAGCGCGTCGGGCTGCGCGTTGTAGGCCTTGAGTGGCTCGCCGTCGAAGGCGGCCGGGTCCTGCGGCCCCAGCTGGAAGGCGCTGCGATCGAGCACGATGTCGCCGCTGATGCGCCGCACGCCCAGCCCCTGCACCCGGCGCAGCAGCTGCCACAGGCGCTCGACCACCAGGCGCGGGTCGCCCTGGCCCTTGATGTAGAGGTTGCCTTGGAGCACGCCGTCGCGGATCGGGCCGTCGACCAGCACCGGCGTGGTCCAGGTCCAGGCCGGCCCGAGCAGCTCGAGAGCGGCGAAAGTCGTCGCCAACTTGGCGATCGACGCCGGATTGACCTGTGCCTGGGCTCGGTGCCACAGGCGGGGCGCCGCCTTGCCCTGCGCGTCGACGACCACCAGCGTGACTGCTTCGCGCGGCAGGCGGGCGCGGACCAGTGCGGCATCGATTTCGGCGGGCAGGGGCTGGGGCAGGGGCTGTGTGGTGGGTTGCGCAGTGGCCTGGGTTGTGGGCTGGATAGTGGCCACTGGTTGCGCCAGGGCGGCCTGACCGGCCAGCACCGTGGCGATGGCCAGGACGCGGGAAAGTCCTCGGAGGAGCCCCCGGGAAATTGAGCGCACCGCCAGATGGACCAGTGCTCGGAGCCCTGCACGCTGTGAGGCCAGGGCGCGCGGCAGCGTTTGAGGCAGGGCAGTGTGGGGGGGGCGCGCTGGCATGGGCAAATTATCGGGGCGGGATAATCGCGCCACCGTGAATCTGCTCGCTTTTGACACCAGCACCGAAACGCTGTTCGTGGGCCTGGCCTGGATGGCCGGTGGCCAGGCGCGTCTGGCGCTGCACGCGTCCGAGGGCGGTCGCGAGGCCTCGTCCACCCTCATCCCCTCGGTACAGACGGTGCTGGCCCAGGCAGGCCTGGGCCTGTCCGACCTGAACGCCATCGCTTTTGGGCGCGGGCCCGGCTCTTTCACCGGGCTGCGCACCGCCTGCGCAGTGGCCCAGGGCCTGGCCCTGGGCGCGAACCTGCCGGTGCTGCCGGTCGACACCCTCATGGCCCTGGCCGAGGACGCCCGGCAGCGGCATGGTTGTACCGAGGTGCTGGCCGCCCTCGATGCCCGCATGGGCGAGGTCTACGCCTGCGCCTACCGCTTCGAGCAAGGCCTTTGGCACGCGCAGGGCGAGGTCAGCCTCGGTGCACCCGAAGCGCTGGTGCTGCCGCCGGGCTTCGTGCTGGCGGGCAATGTGCAGGCGGCCTACGCCGGGCGGCTACCTGCCCCGGCGCTGCCGGCCCAGCCCACGGCCGATGCCCTGCTGCGGCTGGCGCCCGCCCTGCTGGCGGCCGGCCAGGCCCAGCCCGCAGACCAGGCGCTGCCGCTTTATGTGCGCGACAAGGTGGCCCAGACCACCGCGGAGCGTGAGGCCCTGAAGGCTGCGGTGGCTACAGCTACAGCTACAGCTGCGACCGCGACCGCGACCGCGACCGCGACCACATCTGCAGCTTCGCCTTCCTCTGGCCAAGACGCGCCCGGCCTGGGCGCCACCGCCGGGCGCAAGCCCGACGCCCCAGGCCTCGCCCATCCCACCGGGGGTCCGCGATGAGCGCCGTGCCCGACGCCCCGTTGCAGAACTACCGGGCCGAGTTCGCACCCATGACGGCCAACGCTCTGGATGCGGTGATGGCCATCGAGCAGGCGGCCTACGCCTACCCCTGGACCCGCGGCAACTTCGCCGATTCGCTGCGCGCCGGCTACGAGGGGCGCTTGCTGCGCACCAGCGAGCGCCTGCTGGGGTACTACATGGCGATGAAGGGGGTCGACGAGGTGCACCTTCTCAACATCACTGTCGCCCCCGATTGCCAGGGGCAGGGCCTGGGCGCCTGCCTGCTGGAGTCGCTGGCGGCCTGGTCGCTGGCCCAGGGCGCCCAGTGGCTGTGGCTGGAGGTGCGCGCCAGCAACGAAGGCGCTCAGCGCCTCTACCAGCGCCAGGGCTTTCGCCGGGTGGGCCTGCGCAAGGGCTACTACCCTGCCGGACCCGGGCCGCGCGAGGACGCCATCGTGATGAGTCGGCCGCTGTGAGTTGGCCGTTGTGACTCGGCATCTGTGCGTCGGTATTTTTGAGGCGGCATCTGTGAGTCGGCATCTGTGACCCTGTTTTCTTGTAGGCCCCTCACGGCCCCCTGGGCCCAGTCGCCCGTCCGCCCGCTCCCGGCGACAATGCGCGCATGACGCTTTCGCTCGACGACCGCCAACGCGCGATGCTCGCCGAAATGGGCATCCGCCTGTTCGAGCCGCTGCCCGCGGCCGCTCCGGCCGCCACCGGCACATCTGCCGCTCCGGCCGCCACCAGTACATCTGCCGCTTCGGGTGCCCCCGGCCGGTCTGCGGCGGCTGCTGCATCCGCCGCATCCTCTGCGTCGACCCAAGCGGTCCACTCCGGTGCAGCGCCAACTCCGGCGACTTCGCCGACCCCGCCGATCCCGCCGATCCCCCGTCCGGCCCCCCCAAGCGGTCGGTTGCCAGCGTCCGCCCCCGCGACCCTGGGCCCGCCGCCGTCGGGCATCGAGGCGCTGGATTGGGACGGCCTGGAGCAGGCCGTCTCCGGCTGCCAGGCCTGCGGCCTGTGCCAGGGCCGGCGCCAGACGGTGTTCGGCGTGGGCGACCGCCAGGCCGACTGGATGATCGTCGGCGAGGCCCCTGGCGAGCAGGAAGACCTGCGTGGCGAGCCCTTTGTCGGCAACGCCGGGCAGCTCCTGGACAGCATGCTCAAGGCCGTCGGCCTGGACCGCGGGCACCGGGTCTATATCGCCAATGTCATCAAGTGCCGGCCGCCGGGCAACCGCAATCCAGAGCCGTCCGAGGTGGCCCAATGTGAGCCCTTCCTTCGTCGCCAGATCGCACTGGTGCAGCCTCGCATCATCCTGGCCATGGGCCGCTTTGCGGTCCAGTCCCTGCTGGCGACCCAGGAGCCGATCGGCAAGTTACGGGGCCGCCTGCACCAGTACGAGGGCGTGCCGGTGGTCGTGACCTACCACCCGGCCTACCTGCTGCGCAACCTGCCCGACAAGGCCAAGGCCTGGGCTGATCTGTGCCTGGCGCTCGACCAGTTCCCGTCCACCGAGCCTGGACGCGAGCCCTCAATCCCGACTTAAATCGCGACCCGAACGCATTGCTGAGCGATTGCTAATGTGCTACTTTCGATGCAAATCGAAAGTAGTTGTTTCATCGGTCGCCCAGGCACTGGGCAGGAAGGTCAGCCATGCTTTTTTCGGCTCCATCTGTTCGGGGAAACCTCCAAGGTGCACCGGACACCCCACCTCGGGAGAGGTATCCGGCGCGTCCCACGCCTCTGGCCTTGGCCCTTGCCGCCTCAGTAGGCCTGGCGCCTTGCCTTTGGGTGGGCGGCCTGGCGGCTCAAACCCTGCCGGTGTTCTCGGCTGCACAAGTCGGGTCGGCCACTCTGCAGCAGCAGGGCAATACCCTGGTGGTCACCACGACCAACGGCACGACGGCTGGCACATCCGGATACTCCTCGCTCAACTGGCAGAGCTTTTCCATTCCTGCAGGCAGCACGGTTCGCTTTGTCCAGCCTAGCGACGCCAACGTCCCCATTTCCACATCCATCAACCGGGTGTCTGGCGGTCAGCCCAGCGACTTGATGGGCTCCCTTAGCTCCAACGGCCGGCTGGTGTTGGTCAACCCCGCCGGCATCACCGTGGGTGCCAATGCGGTGGTCGACACCGCCGGCTTCACCGCGAGCACCGTCGATGCCCTGGATGCCGACCTGATCGCCGGCCGGCAGGGAGCCCTGCTTCGCTCGCGTGCCCTGGATTCCGCCACCGCCACTGCCGCCGACGTGTCGGTGCAGGGCAGCATCATTGCCCGCCATGGCGACGTGTTTCTGGTCGGCGGCAATGTGACTCACCGCGGACGGATCGAGGCGCAGGAGGTGGCGCAGGAGGGCGGCCGGGTCGTGCTGCGCGCCTTCAATGAAACGCGGGTGTCTGGCACGGTGATCGCTCGCGCCGGGGCTGGGGCCCGGGGGGGCGGCATCGACGTCTTCGGCCCGCAGGTGGTGCTGGAGTCCACCGCGCTGCTCGATGCCAGCGGGCAACTGGGCGGCGGGCAGGTGCGGGTGGGGGGCGACTTTCTGGCGGCGCGCGCCGTCCAGCAGACTGAGGACGCGCTCACAGTCCCCACGGCCGACACGACGGACTTCGCGGCCGGGGCCACGATCCGCGCCGACGCCACCGGGCAGGGCGCGGGCGGCCAGGTCGTCGTCTGGTCCGGGGCGAACACGAGCAGCGCCGGTGCCATCAGCGCCCGGGGGGGCGCAAGCGGTGGCGACGGCGGGCAGGTGGAAGTCGGCAGTGCTGGCCAGCTGGGCTTTACTTCAGCGGTCGACACCCGCGCGCCGATCGGGCGCATGGGGGAGCTGTTCATCAACACGGGCAATATCGAGCTGCTGCCTGCCGGCAGCGAGCTGGACTCGACGAGTAGCGCCACCCAAATCGCCGTGGCCGGCCTGGGCGCCACCACGGGCTACCGGCTCCAGTCCCGGGGCGCCATCACCTTGGCCTCATCCATGCTGCTGCCCCAGGACACCAACTTCTCGCTCGAAGCAGGCACCGAGCTTTCGGTCACTGCACCGATCACGGCGAGCGGCACGGGCACGGTCAGCTTGAAAGCCAATGGCCTGGCCATGCCAAGCGACCCTACGGCCGCCACGCTTCGCATTCAGGCGCCCATCACCGCGGCCGGCATCACGCTCAGCGCAGTCGGTCCCGGCTCGGTGATTGACCTGCAAGGTGCCGAACTGCTGGCGAAACAAGGCCGCCTGGAGCTCACCGCGCCCTCGGTGACGATGTCGGGCGCGACCTGGCTCTGGGGCTCGCAAGGCGCCGCCATTACCGGCAACGCCACCTTGGCCACGGGCGCAAGCCTGCGCCTGTCGGGACCGGTGGCCAACGGTGTCGCGGCGGCCGGCCGGCTCGCCATTTCGGGGCTCTTCACCGTGGCGGACGGCGCGCAGCTTCGCATGGCCCTGGGGGGCAGCGGCTATGACCAGATCCAGCTGACGGGCAGTGACAGGGCCAATTTCGCAGGCGCCAGCACGCTGGTGCTGGACTTGCTCCCCGGCGCGGGGCGCCCCGGCGGCGGGACCTACCGCCTGATCGATGGCCCCACCTTGCCCGGCTTGCTGCTGCCTGCGCTGCAGACCGCGAGCGCCGTCGCATCGAGCGCCTTGACCGGCGTCCGTTTGCGCTGGGGCTCGCTGGAGGCCCTGCTACCCACGCAGGGGAGCACCGACCCGCAGGTGCTCCAGGGCTTGCAGCCGCCGCCGGAGCCGCAAAAGGACGAACAGGATGGGGGCGCAGCGGCCGGCGTGGTGGGCTACGAGGAAGAACTGCTGGACTGCCCCTGAGGCCTCGCTGAGGCTCTCAGAACCGCGGCAAGTCCGGGTGTGCGATCTGGCCGCCGCGCACCAGCATCTTTCCGTACTCTGCGCAGCGGTTCAGGGTGGGGATGACCTTGCCCGGATTGAGCAGCCCCAGGCCGTCGAAGGCCCGCTTCACACCCAGCATCTGCTCGCGCTCCTCGGGCGAGAACTGCACGCACATGGAGTTGAGTTTCTCCACGCCCACGCCGTGCTCGCCGGTGACGGTGCCGCCCATGGCGACGCTGGTCTCCAGAATGTCGGCGCCAAACAGCTCGCAGCGATGGAGCTGGTCGGGGTCATTGGCATCGAACAGGATCAGCGGGTGCAGGTTGCCGTCGCCCGCGTGGAAAACGTTGGCGCAGCGCAGGCCGTATTTCTTTTCCATCTCGGCGATGGCCAGCAGGATGTCCGCCAGGCGCTTGCGCGGGATGGTGGAGTCCATGCACATGTAGTCTGGGCTCATGCGGCCCGAAGCGGGAAACGCGTTCTTGCGGCCGCTCCAGAAACGCAGGCGCTCGGCCTCGTCGCGGCTGACCGCGATGGCGGTGGCGCCGGCGCTGCGCAGCACCTCGGACATGCGGGCGATTTCCTCTTCGACTTCTTCTGCGGTGCCATCGCTCTCGCACAGCAAGATGGCCTCCGCGCTGAGGTCGTAGCCGGCGTGGACGAAGTCCTCGACCGCGGCGGTCATGGGCTTATCCATCATCTCCAGCCCGGCGGGGATGATCCCAGCGGCGATCACTGCCGCCACCGCGTCGCCAGCCTTTCGCACATCGTCGAAGCTGGCCATGATGCAGCGCGCCAGCTGCGGCTTGGGCACCAGCTTGACGGTGACCTCGGTGGTGACCGCCAGCATGCCCTCGCTGCCCACCACCACCGCCAGCAGGTCATAGCCGGGTGCGTCCAGTGCCTCGGCGCCGAATTCGATCGGCTCACCCTCTACGGTGAAGCCGCGCACCTTGAGCACGTTGTGCAAGGTGAGGCCGTACTTGAGGCAATGCACGCCGCCAGAGTTCTCGGCCACGTTGCCGCCGATGGTGCAGGCGATTTGGCTGGAGGGGTCAGGCGCGTAGTACAGGCCCACCGGCGCCGCCGCCTCGCTGATGGCGAGGTTGCGCACGCCGCATTGCACCCGGGCGGTGCGGCTCACCGGGTCGATGGACAGAATGCGGTTGAAGCGCGCCAGCGAGAGCGTCAGGCCCTCGGCATGCGGCATCGCCCCACCCGACAAGCCGGTGCCGGCGCCGCGTGCCACCACCGGAACCTGCAGCGCGTGGCAGGCCCGTAGCACCGCCTGCACCTGGGCCTCGGTCTCGGGCAGGGCCACCGCCAGCGGCCGCTGGCGGTAGGCGGTGAGGCCGTCGCATTCGTAGGGCGTGGTTTCTTCGGGGGTCCACAGCAGTCCGCCTGCCGGCAGCAGGGGCGTGAGGCAGTCGACCAGGGCCTGCTGGCGTTCGGCGCGGCGCAGCAATTGGGTGGGGGCCGGAGCGTTCATGGGCGCAGTTTAGGTCTTTCGGCGCTGGTGCAGGCGGCGGGCGCAGCATGGCCTGACCGAGCGCCCAAATTGTCGATTCCGGACCGGCCGATATCGGACCCGCTCAGAAGCGATTTCGCCCGGCAGCCGGGGCGGGAGGCGACTATTTGAAGATGACCGTTTTGTGGCCGTTTTGGAGCACCCGGTGCTCGCTGTGCCACTTGACCGCGCGCGCCAGCACCAGGCTTTCGGTGTCACGGCCAATGGCAGTGAGGTCTTCCACCGTCTTGCTGTGATCGACCCGGGCCACGTCCTGCTCGATGATGGGGCCCTCGTCGAGGTCGGCCGTCACGTAGTGGGCGGTGGCGCCGATCAGTTTGACCCCCCGGTCATGCGCCTGGTAGTAGGGCTTGGCGCCCTTGAAGCTGGGCAGGAAGCTGTGGTGGATGTTGATCGCCCGGCCCGCCAGCTTCTGGCACAACTCGTTCGACAAAATCTGCATGTAGCGCGCCAGCACCACCAGATCGGCACCCTCGGCTTCAATGACCTCCAGCTGCTTGGCCTCGGCCTGCGCCTTGGTCGTGGCCGTCACCGGGATGTGGTGGAAGGGCACGTTGTAGCTGGCCGCCAGTTGGTAGAACTCGCGGTGGTTGGAGACGATGGCCCTGATATCCAAAGGTAGCAGTCCGCTTTTCCAGCGGAAAAGCAAATCATTGAGGCAGTGGCCTTCCTTGCTCACCATGAGCACGGTGCGCATGGCCTGGTCGCGGGGATGGAGCTTCCAGCGCATGCCAAAGCTCGTCCCGAGACCCGCCAGCGCCTGCTGAAGTTCGGCCAGACCCAGCGCGCAGGCGAACTGCACCCGCATGAAAAACAGGCCGGTGTCGGGGTCGTTGTACTGGGCCGCTTCTTCGATGTTGCCTCCGCGTTCCAGCAGGAAGCCGGAGACGGCGTGGACGATGCCCGGGCGGTCCGGGCAGGACAGGGTGAGGATGTAGGCGTGGCTCATGACCGAGCGATTGTCGCAGGCTGGCCGACCCCGTCCGGGTGAGGGGGCCGGGCGGGTAGGCCTGCGGGCCCGAACGGCAATGCCACAATGTTCTCCCCGCCGTTTGTTATTACTGGGAGCACGACATGGCCCTCATCGACTTTCAGATGGACAACCAATGGTTGCCCTTCACCCCCAACCGCCACTTCCTCAAGGACCCGCGGGTCTTCGTCGCCGCCGACGGCATGCACTTCACCACCCATGACGGGCGCCAGGTGATCGATGGCATCTCCAGCCTGTGGTGCGTCGGCGCCGGTCACAACCGCAAGCCGATCAACGAGGCCATCAAGAAGCAACTGGACACGCTGGACTACAGCACCGCGTTCCAGGTCTCCAACGACAAGGCCTTCCGGGCAGCGCAGATGATCGCCGCCATGGCCCCGGGCGACCTGAACAAAGTCTTGTTTTGCAACTCCGGCTCCGAGGCCGCCGACACATCGATGAAGGTGGCGTTGGCCTACCACCGCGCTCGCGGGGAGGGCCATCGCAACGTCTTCATCGGCCGCGAGCGCGGCTACCACGGCGTGGGTTTCGGCGGCATGAGCGTGGGCGGCATTCCGGCCAACCGCAAGGTGTATGGCACCGCGCTGCTGCCGCGGGTGGACCACATGCGCTTCATTCACGATCCGGTGAACCACGCCTATATCCACAACGAAGAGCCGGTGTGGGCCGAAGACCCCCTGCTCGAACTCGAGCAGCGCATCTTGCCCCTGCACGACCCGAGCAATGTGGCTGCGGTCATCGTCGAGCCGATCGCTGGCAGTTCGGGCTGGTACATCCCGCCCAAGGGCTACCTGAAACGCCTGCGCGAGATCTGTGACAAGCACGGCATCTTGCTCATCTTCGACGAGGTGATCACCGGCTTCGGCCGCATGGGCACCAATTTCGGTGCCGACTGGTACGGCGTGGTCCCCGACATGCTCAACTTCGCCAAGTGCGTGACCAACGGCGTCATCCCGCTGGGCGGCGTGATCTGCCGGGACAAGCTCTACGACCAGATGATGAAGACCGACGCACCCGAGCACGTGGTCGAGTTCTTCCACGGCTATACCTACTCTGGCCACCCGGTGGCCTGCGCCGCGGCCATTGCCACCCTGGAGTTGTTCCAGCGCGAGCAGCTGTTCGCGCGCGCCGGCGAGATGGGCAAGGTTCTGGGTGACGCCTTCCACAGCACCTTCAAGGGCCTGCCCAACGTCATCGGCATCCGCAGCCTGGGCTGTGCGGCTGCCGTCGAGTTTGCGCCTATTGCCGGCCTGCCCGGCAAGCGGGCTTACGACATCTTCCTGGACTGCTTTAAGCAGGGCACCTTGGTCCGGCCGGCGGGTGATGTGCTCGTGATTGCGCCCCCCTTCATCGTCGAGCGCGAGCACATCGACCGGATGGTTAACACCCTGGCCGACGCGATCCGCCGCCACGCCTGAGACCGCGGGCGGGTTCGGCCCCAGCGCTGGCCCTGGGGTGACGGGCCTGAGCGCCTTGCCCTCGGGTGGCGCCTAGCGGCCCGGAGGCGTTGTGCCGACAGGCGCGGGCGCCTCGGCCGCGGGTTTGCCGGAGCCTGCCGCAGGCGCCATGGAACGCCGCAGGTCTTCGCAGTAGTCCCGCTTTGGCGGCTGCGCCGGCCAGGCCTGCGTCTGGAAGCCCAGCGCCGCCGGCAAATGGCGCGGCACGCCCAACCCCGCGTCCACATGCGCGGCCCCGGCCAGCAGGACCACCCGCTGCCCTGGCGCGGCCTGCTGCGCGAGTGCGGCCACTGTCTGCGCCATGGCTCGGTCCCGCGCCACCTGAATGCGGGCCATCGGGCCCAGCTGTGATTCGGGCAGCAGGCCGCAGTGGCCGTCGCGCATGGCCTCGCGCTGGCGGGCCAAGGCCTCGGCCGGCAGCAGACCGTCGAGGCTGGCGTCGGCCATTGCGGCGCGCAT
>NZ_JARXAB010000006.1 GCF_029866045.1 Ramlibacter sp.
ACATAAAGCGCCGCCTGGGGGACACGCCAGCTTTCCGCGAGCCGGCCCACACGGCCAAGTTCGTCGACGAAGTCAAAAAAGAAAAACAGTGCCAGAAAGCCTGCGGTCACGAAGGCGACCGCGCCAAGGATCTCGCTGTAAATGAGGCGCCGCAGGGTCTTCATCGCCCACCCCCCGTCTGGTCCGCCGCGCGGCGCGGGCCAAAGCGCCATGCCAGGGCGTGCCGGTTCATCCACAGAAGGGACAGCACCAGCACAGTGCCGTGCAGTCCCAACAAAAATGGCGCAAAACCCACCCGGCCGGTGGAGATCCAGTTCTGACCCACGTTGAGCAGGTTGAAGTAGACGATAAAGGTGAACAAAGCGAACAGCATATTCCCGCTGCGCGTGGCACGCGGATTGACGCTGGAGAGATTGATGGCGACCACCGCGAAATTGATCGCTGCCAGCACCAGGCCCAGACGCCAGGACAGCTCACCCAGATGTGCGGGCACCGGGTCTCGCAGCAACTCGAGCGTGCTGCGGGTGCGGGTCGGTAAATTGGCCCGGACGGTGGCTGTTGCCTCGCCGACATGGGTGCCCAGTTCGGCAAAGTCGGTCACGCGCATGGCGCTGCTGCCGGTTCGCCGCTCAATGCGTTGCCCGTCCGACAGCAACAGAAATTGGCTGCCCCCTTCGGCCACCACCCGGCCTGCGCGCGCGGAGGTGACCGCCTCCTTGCCGCGCTCGCTGGTAGCAATGAACACGTTGTGACCGGACTTGTTATCGGGCGTGTCCTTGTCCAGGAAGAACACCCTGTTGCCGCCTGCGGACTCCTGGAACTGGCCGGGCGCCACCCGCTGCAGGTCACCCCGGCTGCCATATCGATCTTCGAGCTCGGTGGTCTTTCGGTTTGCCCAGGGCCAGCCAACCATGGCAAGCACCGCCACCGCGACGATCACTGGCCAGGCAAAGGCCAAAAGCGGCTGGAGCAAACCCGCGGGACCCTTGCCGGCGGTGAACCAGATCACCATCTCGCTGTCCCGGTGCATGCGCGAGAGGGTGCCCACCACCGAGATGAACAAGGCCAGCGTGAGCACTGGCGGCATGTTGCCCACCATCGTGTAGCCCATCGCAAGCATGACCTCCTGCGGGTCGACGATGCCCCGGCTCGCTTGGCCCAGGGTGCGAATGAGCGTGATCGTCATCACGATCGTCACCAACACGACCAAGGTTGCGCCAAAGCTGCGAGCGAGCTCCTTACGCAGGGAGGAATGGAATAACATCGACGAGGTCAGTCCCAGGAAACATGTGATTATGGACTTTGAACTCAAGACCCTCGACCTTTCTGCGGCCAGCAATGAGAAGGCAGACGCTCTGCTGGTGCTGGTTCCTGAGGGCTTACAAGCCGGCCCGGTGCGCGCACGTTCGGCCCTGGCGCGTTTGCTTGCCGATGCCTTGGCTGCCGGCGCGCTAGACCCTGCCAAGCCGGGCAAGGCCCTGGCCTGCTGGCGCCCTGAGGGCATTGCCGCCAGCAGGGTCATTCTTTCCCCCATCGGCAAGGGACATGCGCGTCGGGTGCAGCAGGCGGTTGCCGCAGCGGTGACCAGCCTGCGCGGGACAGGCGTCCAGCGCCTGGTGGTCTGGTTGCCGCAGGCGACCGGGCGAGACTTGGGCAATGGCGCCGATGGCGGGGCGGCGCTGCGGGCTGCCATGGCAGCAGCCCGTGACGCCAGCTACGCCTACACCGCCACCAAACCCAAGGCCGAGCCTCGGGAACTGCGCCGGGTGGTGCTGGGGGTCGGTGACGCGCAGGCCCTGCGCGAGGACTTCCGCGCCGCGCAAGCCACCGGCCTGGGGGTCGAACTGGCCCGTAGCTTGGGCGACCTGCCTCCCAACGTGGCAACGCCTACCCATTTGGCGCAAGAGGCGCGCAGGCTCGCCAAGTCGGGCGCTGTTCGCTGCCAGGTATTGGGCCCGCGTGAGGTCGAAAAACTCGGCATGGGCTCCTTCCTTGGGGTCGCCCAGGGCTCTCGCGAGCCACTGCGCTTCATCGTATTGCGCTACCAGGGCGCGCCTGCGTCTCAGGCTCCGGTGGTGCTGGTGGGCAAGGGCATCACTTTCGACAGCGGCGGCATCTCCATCAAACCCGCCGCCGAGATGGACGAAATGAAGTTCGACATGTCCGGCGCCGCCAGCGTGCTGGGCACCTTCCGCGCCTTGGCAGAGCTCAAGCCCCGCCTCAACGTGGTGGGCCTGGTGCCAGCCTGCGAAAACCTGCCAGGCGGCCAGGCCATGAAACCAGGCGACGTGCTCACCAGCATGAGCGGGCAGACGATCGAGGTGCTCAACACCGACGCCGAGGGCCGGCTGATTCTTTGCGACGCGCTCACCTACGCCAAGCGTTTCAAGCCGCGCGCGGTGATTGATATCGCCACGCTCACCGGTGCCTGCGTGGTGGCCCTGGGCGCCGTACGTAGCGGCCTTTTCGCATCGGACGACACGCTGGCCAGCGCCCTACAGGCGGCTGGCGAGGCGGCCCTGGACCCCTGCTGGCGCATGCCACTGGACGACGAGTACGGCGAGGGGCTCAAGAGCAATTTCGCCGACATGGGCAATGTGGCCGGCCGCATGGCCGGAGCGGTCACCGCCGCCAAGTTCCTGCAGCGGTTTGTGGGTGACATGCCCTGGGCGCACCTGGACATCGCTGGCACCGCCTGGCGCGGCGGCGCGGCCAAGGGCTCCACCGGCCGGCCGGTGGGCTTGTTGGTGCGCTATCTGCTGGACGAAGCCGCCAGCCAGACCTCCCGGTCGCTGCCCGCCCGTCCTGTGAAGCCCGCCAGCCGCTCACGTGCCGTAGCACCCCGCGTTCGTGGCCGTGGCGACTGAGGTTCGCTTCTACGTCAACCTGGCCGACCGGTTGGGCTATGCCTGCCGGCTCCTGCGTAAGGCCCAAGGGATGGGCACTCCGGTGGTAGTCACCGGGGAGCCTCCAGACCTGGCCGCTTTGGACCAGGCGCTTTGGACCTTCGCGCCCCATGACTTTGTGCCTCACGCGGTGCTCGGTGTGGCTCCGTCCCCGGTGGTGGCGCGCTCTTCCATCGTGCTGGCTGCGCATCCCTTGGCGGCGGAACCCCGTGCGCTGCTGGTCAATCTCGGAGGGGCCGTGCCCGAAGGTTTTGACCAGTTTGCCCGCCTCTTCGAGCTGGTATCCGCCGACGCGGCCGACCTGGCTGCCGCCCGTGATCGCTGGAAGCACTACAAGGCACAGGGTCATGGCGTCGAGAAGCACGACGTCCTGGCTAGCTGACTTGGGCTTGCCTGGAGCTGCTGCGAGCGGAGGTGCTGCCTCGGGAAAATCCCGGGGCTTCACTCGTTTGTGGGCCTCACCCCTGCCTGAAATTTGCGCTATGGTTCGCGGGCGAAGGTCGTGACATGATTTCAACCATTTCTCAAGAGCAACATGGAGTCTTTATCCCTATGAACCACCAGCTAAAACTCTCCGTCACCGCACTGGCCCTGGCCTTCGGTGGTTTTGCGTCCGCCCAGGACGTGCAGGTCGTCAAGATCGGCCACGTCGCCCCGGTCTCCGGTGCCCAGGCCCACTACGGCAAGGACAACGAGAACGGCGTGCGCATGGCCCTCGAGGACATCAACGCACAGAACATCACCATCGGCGGCAAGAAAGTCCGGTTTGAGATCCAGGCCGAAGATGACGCCGCCGACCCGAAGCAGGGAACCGCTGCCGCTCAGAAGCTGTGCGACGCCAAGGTTGCAGGCGTGGTGGGCCACCTCAACTCCGGCACCACCATTCCAGCCTCCAAGGTCTACAACGACTGCGGTATTCCCCATGTCACAGGCGCGGCGACCAACCCCAACCTGACCAAGCCCAAGTACGACACCACCTTCCGCATCATCGCCAACGATGACGCGCTCGGCGCTGCCCTGGCCAATTACGCTGCCAAGACCCTCAAGCTCAAGAAGGTTGCCGTTATCGACGACCGCACGGCCTACGGACAGGGCGTGGCCGAGGTGTTCAAGCGCGTGGCCAAGGCCAACGGCATGCAGATCGTTGACGAGCAGTTCACCAACGACAAGGCCACCGACTTCATGGCCATCCTGACCGCCATCAAGGCCAAGGCCCCCGACAGCGTCTTCTATGGTGGCATGGACCCGCAAGCCGGCCCGATGCTGCGCCAGATGGAGCAACTGGGCATGGGCAAGGTCAAGTATTTCGGCGGCGACGGCATCTGCACCGCCGAGATCGCCAAGCTAGCTGCCGGCGCCAAGACTTTGGAGAACGTGGTCTGCGCCGAAGGCGGTGCCTCGCTGGCCAAGATGCCTGGCGGCACAGCCTGGAAGAAGCGCTACGACGAGAAGTACCCAGGCCAGTTCCAGGTCTACAGCCCCTACACCTACGACGCGACCTTCGTGCTGGTCGACGCCATGAAGCGGGCCAACTCCATTGACCCCAAGAAGTACATCCCCGAGCTGAAGAAGAGCAACTTCAAGGGCGTCACCGCCACCATCGCCTTCGAGGCCAATGGCGAAGTCAAGAACCCGGCCTCTACGCTATACGTCTATAAGGACGGCAAGAAGACGCCGCTCTGACCACCGTCGATCGCGACAGTGAAAAGGGCCTCCTTTGGAGGCCCTTTTGCTTGGGCGCCTCTCGGCAGCCGCGATGCCGATACGCGCAAGACTACCCACCCATCGTGCGCTTATGCGGCTCGCCCCTCCGAAAGACGCACCAATTCAACCAGGCTGTCGATTTCGGGCGCATTGCCCCGCAGGTTTTTTGCATACCGGAGTTGCAAGTACATAGGGTCGAGGTCGACATCGAGTTCGACCATCGTCCCGGCGGCCAGATCGGGTTGCGCGCTGCGGAGCATCATGACGCTGATGCCCATCCCGGCGAGCACCATCTCTCGCAACATCGTTGTTTCCTGGGCCTGGGAACGGATCGTCAATGGCGGTACACCAGCAGCTTGCAGCATGCCGGCCACCGTGCGCCCGAAATACGAGTTGCGGTAGGCCGCTACGAAGGGGTGCTGCGCAAGCCTCTCCGGAGAGATACGCGTTTGGCCGGCCAGGGGATGGTCCGGTGTGGCGATGAAGGCAAAGCGGTACCGTCCCAGTGGCTCGGTCGGCAGATCAGGCACTTCCCCGTTGCTCAGAACGAAACTTAGGTCCACGGCGCCACTCTTGAACAGTGCATGCGCTTCTTCAAACGTGCCGGTATGTGCGATTAGCTCGACATGCGGATAGCTTGCTGAGAAAGCCTCCAGCGGCTTTCTTAGCAAGCTGGTGGCAAACCGCTGGGACGCGAACCGCAGTCGGGTGGTCGCCTGCCCAAGTTGGGTGGACAGGTTCTCGGCGCGCTCCAGCGTATCCAGGGCGTAGGCATAAAGGGTACGTCCGGAGTCCGTGAGGCGGGGGGGCCTGCCGGGCACCCGCTCAAAAAGTGGCCCACGCACGCTTTTTTCCAGCGCGCGAATATGGGCACTGACCGACGGTTGCGAAACATTGAGCGCCGAAGCAGCCGCGCTGAAGCCGGCGTTGTCCACGACCGCAACGAACACCGCCAGCCTTCGCGGCGTGGCATGCAGCATCCCATGTCTCCTCGAAATAGACCCATAGCTATCTTACTATGCACCCATAACGCGCCGACCCGTTGCCTGCCGCCACGCATCGCGCTCCAATGCTTGCAACACTGAAACTGGAGGAGACACATGCGTACATCGAACTCTGTGACCCGTCGGCAAGTGGGCCGCGTGGCCATCGCGGCTGGCATGGCTGCTATGACCGGAAGCACCCTAGCGCAGGCCTGGCCAAGCAAGACCATCCGTGTCGTCTATCCCTACGCGGGCGGCGGTGTCGGTGACGCCATTTTCAGGCTGCTCGAGCAAGGTCTGGAGCAGCGGTTCAAGCAGTCCTTCTTCATCGAGAACAAGGCCGGCGCAGGGGGAAATATCGGCACCGGCGATGTGGTGCGTGCGGCGCCCGACGGCCACACCTTTTTGCTGGCACCCACCGGCAACTACTCGGTCAACCAACACCTGTTCAAACTGGGCTACGACCCCCTGGCCCAGCTCGACCCGGTGGTCGCCCTCGCAGACGCGCCGCTGTTGGCGGTGGTCTCACCGGGGGTGACTGCCACCTCGCTCAAGCAACTGTCCGACCAGGTACGCGCCAACGGCAGTCGGTTCAACTACGGTTCTCCCGGTGCCGGTTCGCCGTCTCATCTGGCGGGCGCCTCGTTTTCTCTGATGCATGGCAATGCGGTGGAGCACATCAGCTTCCGCGGCACAGCCCCGATGACGCAATCCATGTTGGCCAACGAAGTGCAAATGGCATTCCCGACCCTCTTGGCGGTGGGAGCGCAGGTGAAAGCCGGCAAGCTGCGCCCGCTGGCCGTGTTGTCCAGGCAGCGCATCCCGGAACTGCCTGATGTACCGACAGCGGCCGAGGCTGGCTTCCCGGAGCTGTTGTTCGGCAACTGGTGGGTGCTGTCCGCCCCCAAGGGAACGGACCCGGCCGTGATCAACCGAGTGAGCACCGAGATCCGCCAACTCATGGCCGACCCGGAGATCAAGCGCAAGCTGGTGGATATGGGCCAAGTACCGCTGGGGTACGGCCCCACCGAAACGGCCGCCTTCATGCGTGCCGAATCGACGAAATACAAGACCCTCATCGAGCGTTCAGGCATACGGCTCGACCCCCAGTAAAGCAGGCAGAAAGAATCCCACATGAATTCCATCGGCGTCGATATCGGCGGCACATTCACCGATTTGGTTGGTTACCGTGACGGTACGTTGATCATCTCCAAAACGCTCACCACACCGGCCAATCCGACGCTGGGCGTGGCCAAGGCGCTGGAACTCGCCAATACCCGCCTGCAGGATCTCGACGAATTTCTGCATGGCACGACGATCGCGATCAACACAGTGCTCGAGCGCAAGGGCGACAAGACGGCGCTTCTCACCACCGAGGGTTTTCGCGACGTCTACGAGATTGCGCGCGGAAACCGGCCCGATGCCTTCGACATTGGCTTCCAGCGGGCAGAGCCGCTGGTGCCGCGCCATCTGCGATTTGAGGCGCGGGAGCGGCTCGACGCACGGGGTGAGGTGCTGACTCCGCTCGATGAAGCGTCCGTGCGCGCCGTGGGCCGAAAGCTGCTCGATGAGGGCATCAGCGCGATCGCGGTGTGCTTCTTGCACTCGTATGCCAACCCGGCGCACGAAGCCGCCGCCGGCAAGATCCTGCGCGAGATGTGCCCTGACCTGTTTGTGACGCTCTCGCACGAGATCCTGCGCGAATTCCGCGAATACGAGCGCACCTCCACCACCGTGCTCAATGCCTATGTGGGGCCGCGCGTAGCCAAGTACCTGAAAACGCTAGAGACCCACATGGGTGAGAACGGCTTCGATGGCGCTATCCACATCGTGCGTTCCAACGGCGGCAGCATGTCGCTGACCCATGCGGCGGTTGAGCCGGTCTCGATGATGGAGTCGGGCCCGGTGGCCGGCATGATCGGCGCCGGGTCTGTCGCCAAGTTGCTCGGTATCCGCCAGGCCATTGGTTTCGACATGGGCGGCACCACGGCCAAAGCCACGCTGATCACCGACGGCGTGCCTGGCATTGAAGAGGGCTACTACATCGGCGGTTATGCCACCGGCCAACCGATGCAGCTGCCTGTGGTGGCGATCGTCGAAGTGGGCACCGGCGGCGGCAGTATTGCCTGGCGCGACGGCTCGGGCGGTATCCACGTGGGCCCGCAAAGCGCGGGTTCGGACCCCGGCCCGGTTTGTTACGACGGCGGCGGCACCGAGCCGACCATCACCGATGCCAATCTGATCTTGGGCCGGCTCAATCCCAGCCGCTTCCTGGGGGGCGGCATGGCGCTCAACCTCGAAGGCGCACGCGCTGCGATAGCCTCCCGCATCGGCGATCCGACCGGTCTGTCCAGCGACGAAGCGGCGATGGGCGTGGTGCGCATCGCCGACTCCGCGATGGCGCTTGCCGTGCGAGCGGTGTCGGTGCGCAAGGGCGTCGACCCGCGGGACGCGGCCATGATCGCCTTCGGAGGCGCCGGCCCGGTGCACGCTGCGGCCCTGTGCCGGGAGATCTACATTCCCACGCTGGTCATCCCCAAGCTGCCGGGCAACTTCTCGGCGCTGGGCATGCTGCTGGCGCCGTGGCGACACGATGCCGTGCGCACGCTGGTCGGGATTTTGGGCCGGCTCGATGCCACCCGCGTGCGCGCCGGTTTCGATGAACTGCAATCGGCCGCGCAACAGCGGCTGGCCGCCGATGGCCTGGACCCGATGCTGGCGGTCTTCGAGTTCGGCGCCGACCTGCGTTATCGCGGTCAGGAGCACACCATCCCCGTGCCACTGACCTCGGTCGATGCCCTGGTCAATGCCGATGCGGGGGTGACCGACACCTTCCACGCGCTGCACGACATGCGTTACGGCCATGCCGCCTCCGGCGAGACGATTGAGGTGGCCAACCTTCGCCTGACGGTGACGGTGCCGCGCGGGGGTGACAGCGTCGAGCAGTTCCTGGCATTGCCCTTCGTGCCCGAGGACCCGCGTCCCGAGCAGAGCCGCCCGGTGATTTTCGAGGACGCCGCGCAACCCCTCGATACGCGCATCCTGTGGCGTCCTTGTTTGCCGCCCGGCTTTAGCGTGGAGGGCCCGGCCATCATCGAGGAGTCGAACTCGACCACGGTGGTCTTTCCGGGCGACGTTGCGCGTGTGACCGAACACGGCCACCTCGTCATATCCATTCAACTGTCAAAGGGAGAAGCCCAGTGAACGCCACCACCCAAGCGGAGACGACGGCCATCCAACCCGCCAAGCCCAAGGTCAACCCGATCACACAAGAGGTGGTGACCAATTCGCTGATCGCCTATGCCGACGAGATGGCCCTGGCGCTTTGCAAGTCGGCCTACAACATGATGATTTACGAGGTGCGCGACTTCTGCTGCGGCCTCATTGATACCGACGGCCTGATGATTTGCCAGAACACCGGCGGCCTGCCGATCTTCTTGGCCGATCTTGGCATTGCGGTGAAGGACGGCATCGACCGCTACGGGCTGGACGGCTTTTCGCCCGGCGACGTGATCATCATGAACCACGGTGGCGTGTGCGGCCAGCACCTGAACAACGTAGTCGTCTACACGCCGTGTTTCCATCAGGGCAAGGTGGTGGCCTTTGCCGCCAACCGCGCGCATTGGGTCGACGTGGGTGGCATGCGCACCGGCTTCGGTAACTCGCAGACCTACGAGATTTACCACGAAGGCCTACAGATGCGTTCCGTCAAGGTCTTCGAAGCCGGCAAGCGCAACGAGGGTGTTTGGCAGATGATCACCGACAACATCCGTTTCCCTGAGTCGTCGCTGGGTGACCTGCGGGCGCAGATCGCGGCTTGCCACATTGGCGAGCGCCGGATGACGGAGCTCCTGTCCCGGTTCTCGGTGCAGTCTGTCAATGACTGCATCAAGGCCTCCTGGGACCAGGCCGAGAACGAAGCGCGTGCCGTGATCGAGAAGATTCCCGATGGCCGCTACAGCGCCGAGAGCTGGCTCGACAGCGACGGCCGCCGGCTGGACGTGCCGCTGCGCGTGAAGGTGACCGTCGAGGTGAAAGGCTCAGATCTGACCATCGACTTTTCCGAGATGCAGCCGCAGGTCAACAGCCCGCTCAATTCCGGCTTCTCGGGCGGCCTGTCGGCGGCGCGTGTGGCGTTCAAGTGCCTCACCATGCCGCAGGCCCCGGTCAACGAAGGCTGCTTTCGATCCCTCAAGCTGATCTCGCCTGAGGGCACCATGGTCAACGCGCGCAAGGGTGCGGCGCTGGGCCAGTGGAGCGTGGCGCTGCCCACTGTCATCGACACCATCCTGCGGGCGCTGGCGCCGGCCCTGCCGGGCTTCGTACCGGCCGCGCACAAGGGTGACATGGGGGGCTTCTCGTTCTACGGCGTGCGCGAGGACACCGGCGCGCGTTATGTGCTGATCAACATCTACGGTGGCGGCTGGGGTGGCCGGTCCACGCAGGACGGCGCGTCGTGCTCGGTGTCGATCTGCCAGGGCGACGTGCGCAACACGCCGGTGGAACTGCAGGAGATCCATTACCCCTTCCTCATCGAGTGCCTCCAACTGCGCGAGGACAGTGGCGGCGCTGGCGAGTTCCGCGGCGGGCTGGGCCTGGAAATGCGCTACCGGGCGCTGGGCAAAAGCACGATCAACGTTAATCTGGAGCGTACCTTCGAGCCGCCGTGGGGCATGGAAGGCGGCAAGCCGGGGCAGGGAAACCTGGCGCTGATCCAAAGCGCCAGCGGCGAGCAGCGTTATGTGAAGAAGGAAACCAATATCGCCGTGGCTGCGGGTGACGCCGTGAGCTTCTGGACCGCAGGCGGCGGTGGTTACGGCGACCCTGTACGCCGCGATCCGCAAAGCATCCAGAAAGACCTGGCAGAGGGCTACGTGTCGGCTGACAGCGTGGCGCGTGACTACGGCGTTGCCGTCCCTGTGAAGGAAGAAGCATGACCCCCCGCATGATTTCCCGCATGACCCCCCGAAGGGGTGCCCCGAAGCGGGCTTGCACCGCAGTCCAAATTACGAAGGTGAACCAATGAGTGCCGCACTTCAAAACCAACGGGCCGCTCGTCTTCGCGACGCCATGGCCCAGGCCGGGCTCGACACCCTGCTGGTCGCCGGGGACGCGTGGCGCAGCGACTACATCCGCTTTGCCATCGACGTGACGCCCATGGAGGGCTTGGCACTGGCCGTCATCCATCGCAGCGGCACCACCCAGGTGTTCGTCGAAAGTCCGGCCGAAGCCCGCCGGATCGCGGCCGAACAGCCAACCTTGGAGGTGTCGTGGGGACCGGCGCCGATTGCCAAGGCAGAGGCCGCTCTGTCCTCGTGTGCACCCCAGCGCCTGGGCTTGGCGCCGTCCCACCTGTTGCCGCTTCGGCTAGCGCAAGGCCCCGGCGCCAGCAGCATCGCCGCTTCCACGGCCATGCTCGACAAGCTCATGGTGCGCAAGAGCCACGAGGAGGCCGATGCGGTGGCGCGCGCCGTCGTGCTGGCCGACGACGGGTACGCCGTCTTCCGGGAAGCCGCGCGCGTGGGCCGGCGCGAATTCGAGGTGGTGGCCGATCTGGAGGCGTGGTTTCGCGCGCAAGGCTGCCCTGAGAACTTCATGATCATGGGCTCTGGCGGGCAGGAGGTGCGCACCATGCATCCGCCCGGAGAGCGCGTGCTCCAGGCCGGCGACCTGGTGACCACCGAACTCACCCCCTGCATCGACGGCTACTACGCGCAGATCTGCCGCACGCTGGTGCTTGGCCAGCCGACGCCGACCCAGCTCAAAGCGCATGCGGTCTATGTGGAAGCCATGGAAGCCGGCATCGACAAGGTGCGGCCAGGCGTCACACAGGGCGAGGTGGCCAAGGCGCTCAACGACGTGTTCCGACGCCATGGCCTAGGCGAATTCATCACCAGCGCCTACACCCGCGTGCGTGGGCACGGCCTGGGCCTGTATGTCGACGGCCCGCATGTGCTGGAGAACGTGGATCTCGTGCTCGAACCCGACATGACACTGATCGTGCATCCCAACACCTACCACCCGGAAGTGGGCTACATCGTGCTGGGTGATGCGGTGCGCGTCACCCAGACCGGATGCGAAGTGCTGACGCGCACGCCGCGCGAATTGTTCGCCAGGCGATGACGCTCCCCGAAGCGGCTGTGCCCACTGGCCCTGGCTTTGATTCTCTGAAATAAGGAACACTGCTTTATGCGTCGCGGACTCATTCATTGGTCTCTAGAGGAATTGCCCGCCGCCGCGCTCGAAGCGCGGGTGGCGCGTCTGCAAGCAGGCATGCGTGCCGAAGGTTTGGGGGCGGTGCTGGTTTA
>NZ_JARXAB010000021.1 GCF_029866045.1 Ramlibacter sp.
CTTGGCCTTGGGGCCATCGGCCGGCACAGCGGGCAGGGCCACAGGAACCTCGTTGGCCGCGATACTGGCGGGGATGGTGCTGGGGTTGACCACCTGCACCATGCCGGTACCGCGGTAGCCGTGCTGGACCGACTCCATCGGGGGCCGCTCGCAGGCGGCCAGGAGCAGGACGGAGGCAGCGGCCAGCAGGCGCGCGCCGTGACGCATCAGCGTGTGGGTTCGGGTCATGGCGTGGCTCACGGCTTGACTCCCAGGGAAGGATCGGAGACGGCAGGGAAGACGTCCGGGTACATCGGTGCAACGCCGTGCTTGATGGCCCACAGGTACCAGTTGTCGACGACGGTGCCGGTCAGCAAGATGCCGATGCCACCAGTGAGCGGGCACAGCACCGCGAACCACCAGGCCCAGCGGTGAATGGACTCCATCGTGGCGTTGAAGCCCATGGTCCAGCGCCAGAACAGGGCGGCGCGCTCCGAGGCAGTGCCGCGGTCGACGATCTGCTCGATCTCACGCTCGCCACCGTAGCGGCCGACCGCCAAGATGGTGGCGCCGTGCATCGCGAACAGCAGGACCGAGCCATAGAGGAACACGATCGAGAGCGCGTGGAAGGGGTTGTAGAACAGGTTGCCGTAACGCAGCGAGAAAGCGGCCGTCCAGTCCAGGTGCGGGAAGATGCCGTAGGGCACCGCCTCGCTCCAGGAGCCCATGAGAATGGGGCGGAACAGGCCGAGCACCAAGAACAGCCAAATCGCCGCAGCGAAGGCCCATGGAATATGGGTGCCCATGCCCAGCTCGCGGGCACGCCGGTAGGTACGCGCCCACCAAAGCATGACCGAGGCCAGCAGGAAGAGGCTGGCGATCATGTACCAGCCGCCCTGGTTCATCGGCGGCAGCGACAGACCGTACTGGGGCGGCGGCGGCTCCAGCGCCAGCCAGAACAGCTGACGCACGAACTGCACCGGGTCCCAGCCGACCTGGGCAAGCATGTTGAAGCCGATGATGTTGAAAGCCAGTGTGCCCAAAATAAGGGACGCCAGTCCCAGACCGCCCAGATAGATCGGTCCGAGCTGGGCGTTACCCAGCTTACCGGCCCAGTAGTTGATCCAGGGTTGTCCGGTGCGGGGGCTGTTGCCGTGCCCCAGGGGCACGCCCATGTGCAGCGGCCCAGTGGCCTGCACGGTGGTAAAGAGGTTCTGGTATTGAGCCATCAGAAAATCCCTCGGTTTATTGGAGCGGCCACTGCGACCAGATGGGCAGGTTCAGCCACCAACCCCACCACTCGGGCCAGCCGCGGCTCCAGAAAGGCCCGCTGATCACGATGCACAGGGCGGAGAACAGGCCGGACGCCAGCGCCAGGAACAAGCCCACGCGGTGAATGCCCAGGGTGCCCACCGAGTAGCCGACGATGTCGCGGAAGTAGGTGTCCTCGTGCTCGGGGGTCTTGACCACCTGGCCCTTGGGCGGGTTGGTCGATGACAGCACCAGGGCGCCGTGCAGCGAGAGGGCCAGGGTCGTGGTGAAGAAAAAGCTCACCGCGATCATGTGCGCCGGGTTGTAGTGGAAATGCAGGTACTGGTAGCCGACGTTCGACACCCAGTCGAGGTGACTGAAGATGCCGTAGGGGAAGCCATGGCCCCAGGCGCCCAGCAGCACCGGGCGCACAACGACCAGGGTCACATAGGCAATGATGGCCACGCTGAACGCTGCGGGCACGTGATAGCCCATGCCCAGCTTGCGGCAGATCTCGACCTCGCGCATGGCCCAGGAGCCAAATGCGCCGATTGCGCAAATGGTGATCAACTGCCACAGGCCACCCTCCATGAGCGGCGCCGCGCGCAGGCCATAGGACAGGTCCGGTGGTGCGATGCTGATCTGCCAGAGGTTCCAGGTGGGCCCTTGCGAGGCGCCCCAGAGAATCAGCGCCGTGCCAAGCAGGGCGAAGAACATCGTGGTGATGCCGAAGAAGCCAACGTAAAACGGGCCCATCCAGAAATCGAACAGGTCTCCGCCAAGCAGGGTCCCGCCGCGGACTCGGTATTTCTTCTCAAAACTGAGCATAGCCATAGGGCTCTCCTGCCTCAGGGAAATGGAAACAATTCGGGGCGTACGCCGCGGGGGCTGTGCCAGATCACCACGTCTGGAGACAGCTCCCGGGGCTATCGCCGGATCAGGACGACTTGGGCGTAGCTGCCGGCAGCGGGGCGTTTTGCGCCGCTGCGGCCGGTGCCTTCTTGGCACCGTCAAGCCAGTTGAACTTGTTCGTGCTGAGCAGAATGAGATGGATCATTGCTGCCAGGCCGAACAGGAAAATGCCCTGAACGACCATCGCGCGAAGGGGGTCATAAAGACGCCAGACTCTCCACATGGTGTAACTCCTAGGAAATATGAGACAAGAGGGTGTAGACCGCGGCCCGGGTCCCTGAGAACACGTTGTCCATGTTCTCTGCGCCCGGCAACCAGCCTTTCCAGTGCAGTCCGACCAACTGGCCGAGCAGCGCCACGGAAAAGAGCACCACGAAGCAGGGAACGAAAACAATCAGCAGGCTGCGGTCCACCGAGGGGGCGGGCGTCCTGCGTGCGTGAGCGAAGGGTTGGGTCATGATCGACTCCTTGATTTAGCTAGCGGTTCGAATCAGCTGAACCAGGGCCGCCAGGCCCAGACCAGGGCATGGGCGATCACGGCGACAGCCGCGAATCCCACAAATCCTTGGGTCCAGTACTGATGGAACTCCTGAGCCTCTTCGTCGGTCAGGCCGGAAATAGATGTCCGATTCGACATGCGACTGCTCCTTTTAGAAAAAGGCCTCACGGCCTGCGCTGCGCCCAACCCGCGCAACCTGGGTGGCCGTGGCGGGATGCCACGACATGCCTTGCATTCCTGTCCTGCAGACGGTGCGGCTCATGTCGCCACCTCCGCTGCCAGGCTCGAACCCCAACCCAGCGACACTCCGGCGCGCTCCACATGGGCGGGCTCTACACGCTCGCTGCCTTGGTCACGCGCACCGCGCTCGGCCTCGTCACGCAGCCGCTTGGCCGCCGAAATCTGCACCAGCACCGGCTGGCTGGCCACCAGTCGATGCAGCAGCGCCTGCGCGCTCTCATCCCAGGGCACATCGGGCGCGCCGGCAATGCCGCGTGCCAGCGTGGCATCGACACGGTCCATGTCGGTGGCCAGCGGCAGGATGTGGAACAGCGCGTCGAAGAGGGCGTTGCAGACCTCCTGCACCAGGTAGGTCGCGCCGCTGTAGCCCATAAAGGGGGTTCCCGTGTGGCGGCGGATGATGGCCCCGGGAAAGGACGCTGGTATGAACGCCGGCCGCATCGGGCTGGCGCCGCCGGCCTCGGCCAGGTACATGCGTTCGTTGAAGCTGCCAAAAAGAATCAAGGGCGGCTTGCTATGCACCAACTCGCGCACGCGGGCGTTGTCGGTTTTCTCGCCGGGCTTGCGTGCCACATGGAAGCGGCAAGGCAGACCCATTTCCTCTTCGAGGAAGTTGCGGATGCCGCGGGTGTAGGTCTCGGTCGCGACCACGGCAAAGCTGGCGGTGGAGAAAAAATCCTGCGTCACCGAGCGCCACAAGTCCCAGAGAGGTTTGAGGGTCGTGTGTCTTTCGCGTTCGATGAAGGGCTCGGGATCCAAGTTCAGCAGCTCACCGAGCTTGCGCAGGAAAAGCGTTGTCGAGTGCAGCCCGATGGGCGCCTGCAGGTACGGGCGGTCCAGGAGCTCGCACAGGCCGCGACCGAATTCGCGGTACATGCAGATGTTGACGTCGGCCTCCACCAGGCGCGAGACCTCGGCCAGGTGGCTGCCCAGGGGAAAGACCAGGTTGATGTCGGCGCCGATGCCTTGCACCAGGCGGCGGATCTCGGCGATGTCACTGGGGCTGTTGAAGGTGCCGTAGCAGGGGCCGATGATGTTGACCCGCGGCTTCTCGCCTTCCTTGCGCTCACGCGGCGGGACCTTCTTCATGCCGTACTCGGTCCAAAGCCAGCTCATGGCGCGGTTGGCGCACTGCCACTGGTCTTCGTCGATGGTGCGCGGCAAAAAGCGCATCAGGTTGGTGCCTTCGGGCGTGACGCCGCCACCGATCATTTCGGCGATCGAGCCGGTCACCACCACCGCAGGCAGTTCGGGGTCAAGCACCGCGTGGGCGCGCTTCATTGCGCCTTCGGTGCCTTCGCGTCCGAGCTGTTCTTCGGCCAGGCCGGTGACGACGATGGGCAATTCGTGCGGAGGCAGCGCGTCGGTGTAGTGCAGCACCGAGGTCACGGGCAGGTTCTCGCAGCCCACCGGGCCGTCGATCACCACTTGCAAACCCTTGATCGCGGTGAACACATACACCGCGCCCCAGTAACCGCCTGCGCGGTCATGGTCGATGACGAAATTGGGCTTGACCGGCAGCTTGGCCACCGTCGGCATCGGGGTCGGGGTCGGAGCGCTCATGAGCCCATCTCCTCCGCTTTGCGCTTTTTCTTGGCCTTCTCGTTCATGCGCTTCACATCGGCGCGGAAGGCGGGGAATTGGCGTGGCACCTCGGCCCACACGCCGGCCTCGTCACCTTGGCCGGCGCCGCCGAAGAATTCCTTCATGCGGTCGAAGCGCTGCTGGTTTCCGATCGCGCCGTTGATCACCTGAATCAGCGAGCCGGCACCGGCCACGCCCATGAGCGGGCGAGCAGAAATGAGGTTGGTGAAATACAGCGAGGGGATGCAGGCTTCCTTGGCGGCCTGCACCACCGGGGTAGTGCCGATCGCCAGCTGGGGCTTCCATTCATGGAACGCGGCGATGTCTTGTTCGAGCGAAGCGCGGAACTGCACATGCACGCCCTTGGACTGAAGCCACGCGGCGTCCTGCGCGTTCCAGGGGGTGGCCGGACAGGCCGAGCCCACGTAGCGCAGGTCAGCACCGCACTCGACCAGCAGACGCGCCACCAGCAGCTCGGAACCTTCGTAGCCCGAGAGCGTGATGCGGCCCTGGATCTTTTGCTGCGACAACACGCCGCGCATCGCGGCCTGCGCGGCGTTGCGAGCGGCGTCGATCTTGTCTTGCGACACACCCGTGGCTTGGCCAATGGCGCCGAGCCAGTCGTGCGTGCCCTCAACACCGACGGGTGCGGAGCCCACGATCGGACGACCCGCGGCCTGGAACTCCCGCACGCTGGCGGTGTAGAAGGGGTGGATGGCTGCCACCGCTGCGCAGTCAAGCGCCGCATAGAGCTCGCGCCACTCGCGTGTGGGCACCACAGTCCCCACCGCCAGGCCCATGGGAGCGATCATCTGGGCGATGCCGGGCGGGTCGGCCGGGAACATTTCCCCCAGCAGCGTGATCGAAGGCTTGTCGCTGCGCGCCTGGCGCGGCGCGGCCACCGGGCCGGCCTCGGCCTCGGTGCGGGCGTAGCGCAGCATCGCACCGGCGAGCACGTCCTTGGCCTCGGCATGCGTGGGCACGCCAAAACCCGGCACGTCGATGCCGATGATGCGCACGCCGTTGATTTCTTTGGGCAGCAGTTGCAGCGGCACGCCGCTGGCCGTCGGCACGCACAGGTTGATGATGACGATGGCGTCGTACTTGGCCGGATCCGCCTGGTCGTAGACCGAATCGCGGATGTCCTCGAACAGCTTGCCGGTCACCAGCGTCTCGCTGTTGAACGGCACATAGCCCACGCTGCGGCGGGCGCCGTAGAAGTGCGAGGTGAAGGTCAGGCCATACACGCAGCACGCCGATCCCGAGAGGATGGTGGCAGTGCGGCGCATGCGCAGACCCACCCGCAGCGAGCCGAACGCCGGGCACATGCTTTGTGGCTGATCGTGCGGGCCGGCGTCGGCCTTGCGCGGATAGTCGGCGGCATATTGCGCGAGGATCTCGCCCTTGCCAGCAGACAGGGCGGCCTGCTGCATCGCGTCCTTGCCGGCGTGGCAGCCCAGGCCATCGGCGGAAGGCGCGATGGCCGTGGCAGACACCGACGTCACATCGGCCGGAGCCGGCTGAATGGGAATGATGCGGTCCATGGTGCGGCGCGTGTGGTTCGGACGTCGCTTACGCGGCGTCGTAAATCACTTCCAGGGTGGGCTTGATCACATGCTCGACGCCGGTCATGTCGGCCATCGTGGCCGGCTGCAGGACCACGTTGCGGCCCACGACGTCGGAGCTGAAAAGTGCCAGCAGTTCGTCCTGCGTCTGCGGCTTCGGACGCTTCGGAGGCGCCTCGGCGACATTGGTGGCCAGCTCCTCGAAGAGGGAGGCCCACTCGGTGCCGGGACGGCCGATGATTTCGTAAGAGGCGCTCTTGCGGCGAATGTCCTCGTTGGCCGGGATCGCGGCCAGCACCGGGATGCCAGCGTTGGCGGCGAATGCCTGCGCTTCGCCCGTGCCGTCGTCCTTGTTGATCACCATGCCGGCAACGCCGACGTTGCCGCCGAGCTTGCGGAAGTATTCGACCGCGCTGCACACGTTGTTGGCCACGTAGAGCGACTGCAGGTCGTTGGAGCCGACCACGATCACCTTCTGGCACATGTCGCGTGCGATCGGCAGGCCGAAGCCGCCGCAGACCACGTCGCCCAGGAAGTCGAGCAGCACGTAATCAAAGCCCCAGTCGTGGAAGCCGAGTTTTTCCAGGGTCTCGAAGCCGTGGATGATCCCGCGCCCGCCGCAGCCGCGGCCGACCTCGGGGCCGCCGAGCTCCATCGCGAACACGCCGTCGCGGATGAAGCAGACGTCACCGATGGACACGCTCTCGCCGGCCAGCTTCTTCTTCGAAGAGGTCTCAATGATGGTCGGGCAGGCCTTGCCTCCGAACAGCAGGCTGGTGGTGTCGCTCTTGGGGTCGCACCCAATGAGCAGCACCTTCTTGCCCTGCTGGGCCATCATGTAGGAGAGGTTGGCGAGGGTGAAGCTCTTTCCGATGCCGCCCTTGCCGTAGATCGCGATGATCTGGGTTTCTTTGGTGGGCGCGCCGGTGTGCACCGGGTCGGGCGCCTGCGCCGCTTCGCGACGAAGGGTTTCAACAAAGCGCACAGGTTGACTGTTTTCTTGGGATGCCATCTCAGTTTCTCCAGTCCAAAACCATCTTCAGACACAAGGGATCGCCGAACGCCGCCTCATAGGCCTGCTGTGCGCGGGACGGCGTCTCGACGTGTGTGACCAGGCCGTCCAGTGACAGCCGGCCCTCTTCGACCAGCTGGGTGACCGCCAGCAAGTCAGGCCGTTTCCATTCGGCGGCCACGCGGATGCGGGCCTCACGGAGGAAGGCGGGGGTATAGGAAAAGGCCAGATCGCCCTTGTAGAAGCCGGCCAGCACCACTTCGCCTCCCATTTGCAGGCGCGGAATGGCCTTGTGCAGGATGGCGGAGTCACCGCTGACGTCGTAGATCGCGCGGTAGTCCTTGCGGCCGTCTTCGTCCGGGTGGATGACGGGGTAGCCTTCAGCCCCCGTGCGGCGCTGTGCCTGCGTCTCCCACACCGTGGGCGGCGTCAGGCCGGCGGCTACCGTGAGCCGCGCCAGCAAGCGGCCGACGACACCGTGGCCGATGATGAGGTCCGGCGGTGTGGCCGGTTCGCCGCGGCCGCCCAAGGCCACCGCGTGATAGGCCGTCGCCGCCAGCGCCAGAAGCGTTGCTTTTTCGCCCAGCGATTCAGACACCTTCACCACACGGCTCGCCGGGGCCAGCAGGCGCGAGCCCGCGCCGCCAAAGAGGTTGTGCACGCCGTCGAAGCTGTAGGAGCCCGGCACGAACACCGTATCCCCTTCGCGCAGGGCGCTCTCGGCCGGCGCCCGTCGCACCCGTCCCACCGTCTCGTAGCCCGGGACCAGGGGGTAGCCCATGCCAGGGAAGGGCGGCATGCTGCCATCCCAAAGCAGGCGTTCGGTACCGGTGCTGATGCCGCTGTGCAGGACCTCGATCTCGAGGTCCTCGGGCGCAGGGGCGCGCAGCGGCAGCTTCTTGACTGACAGCTGGAGCGGGGCCTGGAACACGATGGCGGAGGCATGCATGACGTGTATTCTTTGCTTGACTTTGATATGTGTCAACCCACATTGACACTCAGACGTCCCTAAAGGGCCCGTTTAGGGGTAAACACCGGTCTTTCTGCCCACCAGAATGCGGCCGTGCAGGGGCATGGGGTTGGGCACCAGTTCTAGGTGGCTAAAGCCTGCCTCCGCCATGAGGCCCATCAGCTCGGCAGGGGTGCGCAGGCGTCCGGCGCCCATGGCCAACAGATAGAAGTGGTAATACGCATCGCCGGCGGCAGGGGCACAGTCCGGGTCGGCCATGGGCTCGGCCAACAGCAAGGTGCCACCGACGGGCAGGGCCGCGTGGATCGCCGCCAGCAGCGGCCGGACCACCGAATCCGGGTGGTCATGCGCCACACGCAGCAGGGTGATGAGGTCGGCGCCGGTGGGGAGGGGGTCGTGAGCAAAGCTGCCGCCATGCACCGCGACGCGGCCTTCCATCCCGGCCTGAACCATCTGCTGGCGGGCCAGCTGGGCCACCGGCGGCAGATCAAAGAGCTTGAGTTGGAGGGCGGGCGCATGGCGGGCCAAGGCGCGGATCCACGCCCCGAGGCCGCCACCCACGTCCATCACGCACTGGTGCTCGGCGAAGGGATAGGCCGCGAGCAGCTCCTCAATGAGAAAGCCCTGCGAGCTGGCCATGAGCTCCGAGTAGCGAGCCACCTGGCTGCCATCCCAGCGGCTGGAGCTGCCGGAGTCAGAGCCCTCGGTGTAAGGCCAGTAGGCCTGGAGGCTGGCGGCCCGCCCGCGCAGCAGCGCCAGCGGATCCCGCAGGTCCTCGTAGAGGACCGCATGGTGTTCAATCATGCCGCGCAGGCCAGGGTCGGCGGCCACCGGTCGGCCCAGGGGGCCCAGACCGTAGCGGCCACCGCCGCGCAGCGCCAGCAGCTCAATGGCGACCGCCGAGCTCAGCAGGCGCTCTAGCGCTTCCGCTGGCATACCCGTGAGCGATGCCAGCTCGTCCAGGGTCCGAGGCCGCTCGAAAACATGCTCGAAAACGCGCAAACGTACGCAAGCCAGCAGGACCTGGGAATGGACAAAGCCAGCCATCACCCCGAACAGCCGCTCGGCGCGGCGCTGGGTCATCCAGCGGGCGAAGGGCAGCGCCAGGGCGCGGCGATAGAGAGACGGCTGGGCCATCCAGCGGTCGATCCGGGCATCCAGGGCGCGGCGCCAGGCGGGCCGCTCGGGCAGGGGAAGGGGGCGCAGGCCCAAGTGGGAGGCGGTCATCCGGCCACCCCGCGCAAGGCGCTGACGCTGCTTGAGCCAGCATTGCTCGGAGCGAGCACCATGCCCGCCTCCTCCAGCAGCCGGGTGCAGGCGACCTGCGGGACCAGCCGCTCGGATTCGCTGCGGACCAGGCGGCAGAGCGACTCGCGGCTGGGGCAGTCGGGAACTGAATCCACCGCAGCCTGCATCAGACCCTGGAAATGCTGCAGGGCGCCCACCAGCCCGAGGTCGGCCGCCGCACTGGGGCGGCCGTGTTGGGCATCCTGGCCCACGGGCTTACCCAGCAGGACCGCATCCCCGAGAACGTCCCGGATGTCGTCGGCCACCTGATAGGCCTCACCGAGGCATTCGCCCAGGCGTGCCCAGGGGGCGGCAGGCTGGCCGGCAGCCAGCGCGCCGGCGCAGGTCGAGGCCACGAACAAGGCGCCGGTCTTGGCTTGCTGGTAACGGCTCAGATCCACCCGTGGCTCGCACTCCCAGGCTTGGCCGCCGACGATGCCGTCGGTCGCGCCGGTGCAACGGGCCACCAGGGCCAAAAGCGCCGGAAGCCTTGCGAGCTGGGCCGGACTGCAGCCATCGGCGCCGCGGCCGAGGGCTTCGAAGGCCATCACGATCAAGGCGTCGCCGGCCAGCAGGGCCAGGGGCTCGCCCCAGGCCTTGTGCACCGTGGGTCGCCCGCGCCGCAGGTCGGCGTCGTCGAAGCAGGGCATGTCGTCATGCGCCAGCGAGGCGCAGTGGAGCAGCTCGATCGCGGTCGCCGCTGCATCCGACAGGGCCGGCGCGTCCTCGCTGCAGGCTTTGGCCACGGCCAGGCACAACTGCGGCCGTATGCGGGCGCCGCCTGGAAACACGGCATGACGCATCGCGGCCAGCAGGCGTGGCGGCGCATGCGGGCCCTCCGCCAGCATGAACTGGCGCTCGAGCGCAGATTCGATCCGATTGGCCATGGAGCACCCCCGGGGAAGCAGGCCGCGGTATCGCTGCCTTTACACTTCAATGTGTCAATCTAGCATGACGGTTTAGATTGTCAACGAGGGCTTTCAGGGGATTCCCTTTGATGTAAATCTTTTTCGGGTGTTATAAGTGTCAACCTAATGTGACACTTCCTGGAGAAGGGGCCCATGGCCGGATCGGTATCGCTGGAGCTGAAGGACGTCGCCTGCGTGCGCGGGGGACGGCTATTGTTCGAGCGGCTGTCCCTGCGGCTTTCGGCTGGGCAATGGCTGCAGGTGGCCGGGGAGAACGGGGCGGGCAAGAGCAGCTTGCTGCGCTTGGTCGCCGGCCTGCTGCCGCCCGCCAGCGGCGAGTTGCTCTGGCGGGGCGCGCCGATGGCGCCACAGCGCGAAAGGCTCGGGCTGGAACGGCTGTACCTCGGCCATGAACCGGCGCTCAAGGAAGATCTGAGCGCGCTCGAGAACCTGCTGGCCGCCTGTGCCATCGCGGGCGAGCCGGTCACGCGCAACCAGGCACTCGAGGCCTTGGACCAGGCCGGGCTGGCCGGCAGCACCCACCGACCGGCACGCCAGCTCTCCCAAGGGCAGCGCCGGCGCTGCGCCTTGGCCCGCTTGCCGCTGTCGCGCCGGCGCCCGCTCTGGGTTCTGGACGAAGCCTTCAACGCACTGGACACCGCCGCCTGCGACTGGCTGGCCGGTCAAGTGCGGCGCCACCTCCAGGCGGGCGGCCTGGCGGTACTGACCAGCCACCAGACGCTGCCACTCGGGGGCCCCCCTCCGCTGGCCCTCCAACTCTGAACAGCCCCCAACTGCCCACGACCATGTCAGCGGTATTGCCACCCTCCCACACCGTCAGCGCGCGCGCATTGGCCGCGCCGAGCGATGTGGAGCCCGGCCCGAGCCTGGGCAGCCTGGTGGGCGCCGCTTGGGCACTGGCGCTGCGGGACCTGCGCCTGGCCGGCCGCCGGCGCACCGACACCCTCGCGAGCCTCGCCTTCTTCGTGATGGCTAGCAGCCTGTTCCCGCTGGCCCTCGGTTCCGAGCCGGCGCTGCTCGCCCGGCTGGCAGGCGGCGTGCCTTGGGTCGCTGCCCTGCTGGCAAGCCTGCTGCCGCTGGCGCGCTTGTTCGAAGATGACCGGGCCGACGGCACGCTCGAGCAGCTGGTGCTGTCACCCCACCCCCTGCCAGTGCTGGTTCTGGGAAAAGTGACTGCTCACTGGCTAGCGAGCGGTATTCCTCTGGCCCTGGTCGCACCGCTGATCGCGCTGCAGTACGGCCTGCCCGTGGAGGCCCTGCTCGTTTTGCTCGCGTCATTGCTGCTGGGCACACCCATCCTCAGCCTTCTGGGGGCGGTTGCGGCCGCGCTGGCGACGGGCCTGCGCGGTGGCGCTCTGCTGCTCTCGCTGATGGTGCTGCCCCTGTCGGTCCCGGTATTGGTCTTCGGCTGCGGCGCAGTGGACGCGGTGCTGAGCGGGCAGTCGCCCGCGGGCGCCCTCTCGCTGCTGGGGGCCGGCCTGCTGCTCGCGCTGGCGGGCGCGCCCGCGGCGTGCGCCGCCGCACTGCGCATCTCGGTGGAGGCTTGAACGCATGGCCGCACAGACCCTGTTTCGCTTTGCCGCGCCACAGACCTTTTATCCGCTGGCAGGCCGTTTGGCCTGGCTAGCCGCCGGGTCGGCAGTGGTGCTGGCCGCAATCGGCCTGTGGATCGGCCTGGTGATTGCGCCCACCGATGCGCAGCAGGGCGAGGCCTACCGGATCATCTTCGTGCACGTACCCGCGGCCTGGATGTCGATGCTGATCTACCTGGTGATGGCCGGCTGGGCCGCGGTCGGCCTGGTGTTCAACGCCCGGCTGGCGTCGACGCTGGCGCGTGCACTCGCACCCACCGGTGCGCTCATGACCTTCCTGGCCCTGTGGACCGGCGCCCTCTGGGGCAAGCCCACCTGGGGCACCTGGTGGGTCTGGGACGCGCGGCTCACGTCCGAGTTGATGCTGCTGTTTCTCTATCTGGGCTTCTTGGCCCTGCATGGCGCCATCGAGGACCCGCGCCGCGCCGACCGAGCAGCCGCCCTGCTGGCTTTGGTGGGCGTGGTCAACGTGCCCATCATCTACTTCTCTGTCATCTGGTGGAACACGCTGCACCAGGGGGCCTCGGTGAGTTTGACCCGGGCACCGAGCATGGCCACGACGATGCTGGCCGGCATGCTGGTCATGGCACTGGCGTTCTGGATGTACACCATCGCGGTCACGCTGTGGCGGGCGCGGCTGCTGGTGCTCGAGCGCGAGGCGCATGCGCCCTGGGCGCAGCGGGCCCGAAAGGCGCTGGCGGGCAAGGGTGAAGGCGCGGGACCGGGCGCGGACTCGCCGCTCGGCCCGTCCGTGGGGGAGGCCATGCGATGAGCGGCCTGACCTGGGAGACCCTCTCGGCCTGGCTCGCCATGGGTGGCTACGGCCTCTATGTGTGGGGCTCGCTGGGCATGTGCGCGGCGGTCTTCGCCGGCGAGTTGCTGTCACTGCGGGCGCAGCGCCGGGCGCTGGCAAAAGATGATTCACAAGCTCAGGGGGCCGCGGCTCAAACACCCGCGCGCCGACCCGTGCTTACGCAACAGGAGCAAGACGCATGACACCCCGCCGACGCCGCGCACTGATGGTGCTGGCCTGCCTGGCCCTGATGGCCGGGGCCAGCGCGCTGGTGCTCAACGCATTCCGTAGCAATCTGGTGTTCTTTTTCAGTCCGACACAGGTCGTGCGCAGCGAAGCGCCGCAGGGGCGCAACTTCCGGGTCGGCGGCCTGGTAGAGGCCGGCAGCGTGGCGCGCGAACCCGGCGGTCTGACGCTGCGCTTCGTGGTGACCGATGGCGCGCACCGTGTGCCGGTCACCTACACCGGTCTGCTGCCCGACCTGTTCCAGGAGGGCAAGGGCGTGGTCGCCCAGGGCCGCCTGAATGCGGAGGGCCTGTTCCGCGCCGACACGGTGCTGGCCAAGCACGACGAGAACTACATGCCGCCCGAGGCCGCTGCGGCGCTGCAGGCAGCAAAGGGGTCGACGCAATGATCGTCGAGCTCGGTCACTTCGCGCTGGCCCTGGCCCTGGCGGTCGCTCTGGCCCAGGGGCTGCTGCCGTTATGGGCCACCCGTCACGCGCACCGCGATCCGGCTCAGGGCCCGGCACCGGCACTGGCCGCCTGGGCCGCGCCCGCAGCCCAGGTGCAGTTCGCGCTGCTCCTGCTGGCCTATGCAGCGCTGACCAGCGCCTTCGTCAATGACGACTTCTCGGTGGCACTGGCCGCGGGTCACTCGCACAGCGATCTGCCGCTCGTCTACAAGTTGACCGCAGTCTGGGGCAACCACGAGGGCTCGGTCCTGCTGTGGGCGCTGGTCCTGGCCGGCTGGTCAGCGGCGGTCTCATGGCGCTCGGCGACCTTGGACCCGATCACCCGCGCCCGGGTGCTGGGCGTGATGGGCTTGATCAGCACCGGCCTGCTGCTGTTCACTTTGACCGTCTCCAGCCCCTTCACCCGGCTGCTGCCGGGTGCAGCCGAGGGCCGCGATCTCAACCCCCTGCTGCAGGACCCGGGTATGGCCCTGCACCCGCCACTGCTGTACCTGGGCTATGTGGGGCTGGCCGTGCCCTTCGCCTTCGCAGTCGCGGCCTTGCTCGCGGGCCGCCTGGACGCCGCCTGGGCCCGCTGGACCCGGCCCTGGACGCTGGCGGCCTGGTGCTTTCTCACCCTGGGTATCGCCCTGGGCAGCTTCTGGGCCTATTACGAGCTGGGCTGGGGCGGCTGGTGGTTCTGGGACCCGGTGGAAAACGCCTCGCTCATGCCCTGGCTGCTGGCAACCGCGCTGATCCACGCGCTGGCCGCGACCGAGAAGCGCGGCGCGCTGCAAGCCTGGACGGCCTTCCTGGCGCTGTCCGCCTTTGCGCTCTCGCTGATGGGAACCTTCATCGTGCGCTCGGGTGTCCTGAGTTCGGTCCATGCCTTCGCCACCGACCCAGCGCGGGGCATGTTCATCCTGGCCTTCCTGGTGCTGGTGGGCGGCGGCTCGTTCCTGCTGTTCGCGCTGCGGGCGCCCGCGCTCGGTGCAGGCCGTGGCTTCGCGGCCCTCTCGCGCGAGTCGCTGCTGCTGGCGGGGAACCTGCTGCTGTCCGTGGCGACAGCGGCGGTGCTTCTGGGCACGCTCTATCCACTGCTGATTGACGCGCTGGGCCTGGGCAAGCTGTCGGTCGGCCCGCCGTATTTCGAGGCGGTGTTTGTCCCGCTGATGGCACCGGCCCTCTTTCTCATGGGCGTGGCCCCGCTGGCGCGCTGGGGCGATGCGCCGGCAGCGCCATTGGCGCGGCGCCTGCGCGGCGCCGCACTGGCCGCTGGCGTGGGTGCGGTGGCGGCGGTATTGCTGGTACATGGCGCGGTCGGCATGGCGGTGGGCTTTGGACTGGCCACCTGGATCGTCGCCTCGGGCCTGGTGTCCCTGACCGAACGGCTGCGCCAGGCACCAGCTGGCACACGCTGGCGGCGCCTGGGCGGCAGCGCTGGCGGCATGCTGCTGGCGCACGCGGGGGTGGCGGTCTTCGTGGTCGGCGTGACCGGGGTTCGCCACCTGCACAGCGAGCATGACCTGCGCATGGCCATCGGCGACGAGGCGCGCGTGGGTGGCCATGTCTTCCGCCTCGAGAGCCTGGGCCAGCGGGCCGGGCCGAACTACATCGCCCTGGGCGCCACGCTCACCGTCAGCCGCGACGGCGAGGTGGTCGCGGTGCTGCGGCCCGAGCGACGCCAGTACGTCAGCAGCCGCATGCCGATGACCGAGGTGGCCATCGACCGGGGCCTCATGCGTGACCTCTATGTCGCCTTGGGCGACCCCCTACCCCCCGACGCCCTGGGCATCCGCATCCACCACAAGCCGCTCGTGAACTGGATCTGGGGCGGCTGCGTGCTCATGGCGCTCGGCGGTCTGCTGGCGGCCACCGATCGGCGCTACCGGGTGGCAGCTGGCCAGGCCGCCGGCGAACCTGAGGCGCCGGCGTTGCCGGCGCAAACCGGCGAGCCCTTGCCCGCCTTGCGCAGCGCGCAGGCGGCCGTCACGCCATCCACCGCCGCACCCCAGGAGCGGCCCGCATGATCACGCGTCGATGGGTGCGCATGGCGCTGCCGCTGGCGGTGTTCGTCGCCCTGGCGGCCTTGCTGGCCATGGGCCTGGGCCGCGACCCGCGCGAGTTGCCTTCACCCCTGGTGGGTCGCCCTGCGCCGGCCTTCCGCGTCCCGGTGCTGGTTGGGGCGGGGGGCCCACAGATCGCGCGCGATGACCTGCGCGGTGAGGTGTGGCTGCTCAATGTCTGGGCGTCCTGGTGCGCGGCGTGTCGCATCGAGCACCCCGTGCTGGTGGACTTTGCGCGCGACGGCGCGCTGCCGGTCTACGGCCTGAATTACAAGGACACCACCCCCGAAGCGCTGCGCTGGCTGGCCGCGCACGGCGACCCCTACCGGGCCTCGCTGAGCGACCCGGACGGGCGACTCGGAATGGAGTTTGGCGTCTACGGCGTGCCCGAAACTTTTCTGATCGACCAGCAGGGCGTGATCCGCTTCAAGCATGTGGGTCCACTCACACCCGCCGTGCTGCAGGACGAGGTCATGCCCTTGGTGCGGAGGCTGCGTGGCTAGCGCCGCAGGGTGGGCAAGCCGACGTCACGCAGGGTGGCTGCGGGCCTGGGCCTGCGCAGCGGCTCTGCTGCTGTCTGCCTGGGTCGGCCTGGGTGTGGGTATCGCCCGGGCCGGAGAGGCGCGGCCTGTGGCCGAAGACCCCGCGCTCGAGTTGAGGGTCATGGCCCTCGCTGAGGAGTTGCGCTGCGTGGTGTGCCAGAACGAGACGATTGCTGCCTCGCAGGCCGAACTCGCGCGCGACCTGCGGGCCCAGATCCGCCAGCAACTGCGCGAGGGCCGCAGCCCCGAGGAGGTCATGGACTTCATGGTCGCCCGCTATGGCCAGTTCGTGCGCTATCGCCCGCCGCTTCAGGCCAGCACCTGGGCGCTGTGGCTCGGACCCTTTGCGCTGCTGGGGATCGCGGCCTTCGCCTGGTCACGCCAGATTCGCCGACCGCAGACATCACAGCCGATAGAAGAAGGAGCAAGCCCATGAATCCCAGCCTGCTGTTCGTGGTCGGCGCCGCCGCCCTCATCTTTCTGGTCCTGGCCGTCCTGCTGCCACCCCTGTGGCGGGAGCTGTCCTCGCGCGGTATTGCGCTGGTCCTGGCTGTCACCCTGCCTCTGCTCGCCGCCGGCGTGTATGCCGCGCGGGGACAGCCTGAGGCCTGGGAGGCGGCAGCCCGCGCGCCTGCGCCCGAGGACCTCGACGCCATGGCGACACGCATGCTGCAACGCTTCGAGGCTGGGGCGCGGGCAACCATGTCGGCCGCGGACCGGCCGGCGGCGAGCGGGACCCAGGCGCCCTGAGCAACACCTCCCACCGACCCCCTCCCACCGACACCTCCCACCGACGCCTCCCGCCGCCACGATCCGCAGCCCGGTGGGGACGGTTTCGCGAACGGTCAATCACTCACCGGTTCAGCGCCGGATCAGCGGCGGCAGCGCCTCAGCCCAGGTCCTGCCAGGCCAGAAGCAGGAGCGCGAGGACCGCGTGCGGCCGCTCCTCATGGGCCAGGTGCCCCAGCCCCTCCAGCGACACCTTCTTGACCCGCGCACGGCCCGGGGCCTCACGCGCCAGCCGGGCCACGAGCCGGTCCGCCTCCTGGGGAGGCACCGTGCCATCGAGCAGACCGACCAACAGCAAAAGCGGCGTCTCGAGTGAAGGCAGCGCTTCGGCCAGGGCCGGCAAATCCCAGTGGGCCATCATGCCCAGCGCGCCCTCCACATGCCCCGGGTTGGCAGCCAGGCGGCGGTACAGATCCTGTCCGCGCGCGTCCAGACGCGAGCCGGTGCTTTCCAGCAGGCGCTGCAGCACCTCCTCCTGACCGGCCCGCCAGGCAAAGAAGCGCGGCGCGCCAGGCATCACTGCCATCAGGCGCGCAGCCGGCGAGAAGATGCGCCCGGCCAGCCCCCCGAGCGGCAACAAGGCCCCATTGAGCGAGGCCAGCAGACGCGGTCGGACGGTGCCGTCCAGGCACATGCGGGCGCCGATCGCCGCGCCCGCCGAGTGGCCCACCACCAGGTCCGGGGCAAAACCTTCCGCAGCAAGCAACTGGGCCAGGGCGCCCGCCATGCCGGGCAATGAGAACTGGGAGGAGTAGGTGCCTCCGTCTGGCAGGCTGGTGAAGGCGTGTCCGGGTAGGTCGATGGCCAGGAGTTCGAAGTGCGCCTGCAGCAGCGGCGCGAAATCCCGCCAGGAATGGGTGGAAGAACCCGTGCCGTGAATCAGCAGCGCGCGCGGCGCGCCCGTCTGGGTCGGCGCAAAGCGCTGCACATGCCAGCGCAGCCCGGCCGCCTCGACAAACCGGCTGCGCCCGCGGTGCGGCCAGTCGAGGCCGTCGCGGTCCCAGTCCAGGCGGGGTTCCATGCGTGCCAAGGGTTCAAGGAGCGGTTTGCGCTCGTCGCTCAGCGCAGTCCGCTGGCCAGTCGCACCACGCCCGACATGGCCTTCGCATCGGCATACGGCAGTGGCAGATAGGCCGCGCCAAGGCGCTGGGCCAGCGCTTGCGCCGAGGCCTGCGGCTGCGGGCTGGTGTCCAGCAACAGGCTGCTCGCACCCAGGGCGCGCAGGGCCGCTGCGGAGGCCAGTGCGTCCTCGTTGGCGCGCTGGCGACCCGGGCTGCCGTCGCGGGCGATGTTGGCGCGGCCGTCGGTGAGCAGCACCACCACCGGCGTGTCGCCGGCGCGGCGCAGAGACTCCACCAGGCCGCGGGTGGCGTCGAGTGCGCTGGCCAGTGGCGTACCGCCGCCACCGGGCAGGCCCGCCAGGCTGCGCTTGGCGCGGACCAGGGAGCGGGTCGGCGCCAGCAGCAGATCTGCCTTTTGCCCGCGGAACCCCAGCACCGCGACGCGGTCACGGCGCACATAGCAATCAGCCAGGAGGAGTTCGACCGCGCCCTTGGCCTCGGCCAAGCGGTGCAGCGCCGAGGAGCCGGAAGCATCGACCACGAAGACCGTGGTGGTGGTGGTCCGCTGCTTGAAGCGGGCGACATGGAAGTCCTCGCGGCGCACATGAATGCGCCGGCGGTCGCCCGCGGGCAGCTCCCCCGCCGCAGCCGCCCGCAGCCGCTGCCAGGGCGCAGCGGCGCGCAGCGTGTCTAGCAAATGCAGACGCGCACCGCCGCGCGGCTCGCCGCGGCGAGCGCCGACCGGCCGACCGCGGTGCAGACCCTGGCGCAGCGCGCCGGACCGGCCACCGCCAGTGCCCTGGGTGCGCGCGGCGGCGCCCTGCGCGATCAGCGCCAGCAGGCCTGCAGGAATCGCGGCCTGGGCGGCCTCCACAAGGCGTTCGCCCAGGTCTTGGACGGACGCCTCGGCTTCCTGGTCCTGGTCCTTGTTCTGGTTTGGGTTCGTGTCACTGCCGGCATCAGCCGGTGGCGGGTCGGCGGGTGGCTGCGACTGTGCCTCGGCGGGCGGTTGCGGATCCGGGGCTTCGGGCGCCTCCGCCGGTTCGGGCCTTGCCTCTTGCTCGGGAGCCGGCGCCGGCAATCGTGTCGCGCGGTGCGCCAGCACCAAGCGGGCCGCCAGCGCGGCGTCCTCGGCGTCGACTTCTTCGCGCCCGTCCCAGGCCGCAGACGCCCGCGCTGACCGCAGCGCCAGCAAGGAGCCGCGCAGGGAGTCCACGCCCAAGGCCTGCGCCGCCTCGCACAGTGCCTGCACCATGGCCTCGCTCACACGGACCTGCGGCAGACGCGCGCGGGCCTGCTCCACGCTCTCGGCCTCCAGGCCGAGGCTGTCCAGCCCGCGCAAGCTGGCCTCGTCCACGCGAAAAGCCAGGCGCTCACGCAGGGAAGCCGGCACTTGCTCGTCCTCGTCCACGCCCTCGTCCAGCGCGAGCAGCCCGAAACGCGCAGGCAGGCGCCGCCCCAGGCCATCACGTTCGATGAGCACCTCGCCGGTGTCGAGCGAGGCGGCGATCAAGGCGGCGGACGCTCGCGGGAGGCGCTCGGCCATTGCCAAAGTGATCACCCCGCCATCGGCCTGCGCGAGCAGGCCCTGCTGCAACACCGGGCGCCCCACCTGCAGGGAAGCGGCAAAATCCAGCCCCCCCAAAAGTGCCGCCTCGCCGGCGCCAGAGGGCATCCGGCGCTGCGGCGTGGCGGGGGGCAGCAGGCGCCGGAAATGGGCCAGCCAGGCCTCGCGGTCGGGGCCATGCCCGCAGCGCAGCACGGCGCCGCCCAGGCCTGCCGGATCAATGGCCAGCAGGATGGCGGCCGCCAGCGCGTCCGGCTGGCGATCGGTCCCGAGGTCCTGAGAATCGGCGTTCATGTCCGGGTGATCAACGAGGTGCGCACAGGAAGAAGCAGCCGGCCCGTCGGGCCGCCCTGGCCCTCGGCGCCGCTGCGCTCATGTGGCGAATTCTTCGGCCACCGCGCGGTCGACCCGCACCGTCGAGCCCGCATCGTCCAGCGGGTTGCGACGCAGGCGATGCCGCAGCGCGGGCGCGGCCATGCGCCGCAGGTGATCGGGCGCCACCTCGCGTGCGCCCTCGAGCGCGGCCAAGGCGCGGGCGGCACGTATGAGGGTCAGGTCTCCGCGCAAGCCGTCGGTGCCCAGGGTCTGGCACAGGCGAGCGGCGCGCTCACGCACCGCATCCGGAATCTTGATCTCGGGCAACAGCTTGCGAGCCCGCAGCAATTGCCGGCGAATTTTCTCGTCCTGCTTTTGCCACTGGGCGGCAAAGCCCTCGGGGTCGTGTTCATACGCGTCGCGGCGCTTGACCACCTCGACCCGGTCCGCGAGCTCGCGCGGGGTGGCCACCTCAAGCGACAGCCCGAAGCGATCGAGCAGCTGCGGCCGCAGCTCGCCCTCCTCCGGGTTGCCGCTGCCCACCAGGACGAAGCGGGCCGGGTGACGGACCGACAGGCCCTCACGCTCGACCAGGTTCTCGCCCGAGGCGGCGACGTCGATCAGCAGGTCGACCAAATGGTCTTCCAGCAGGTTGACCTCGTCGATATAGAGAAAGCCCCGGTTTGCGCGGGCCAGCAGGCCCGGCTCAAAGGCCTTGATGCCCTGCGACAGGGCCTTTTCCAGGTCCAGCGCGCCGACGATACGGTCCTCGGTGGCGCCCAGAGGCAGGTCGACCACCGGCACCGGAACACGGCGGCTGGCGGGCTTTTTGCCAGCCGGCCGGGCGGCGCAGGCCTCGCACAGGCGACCCGAGCCAGCCGGGTCGCAGCCATAGGGGCAATTCGCCACGACGTCGATGGGGGGCAGCAGCGCCGCCAAAGCCCGGACCGCGGTGGACTTGCCCGTCCCGCGGTCGCCGAATACCAATACGCCACCGATGCCCGGATCGGTGGCGACGGCCAGGATGGCGAGTTTCATCTCGTCCTGGCCGACAAGGGCGGAGAAGGGAAAAGGAACAGCCATACGTCAATCTGTATTGACACTGAGTATGTCATATCCCCTGGAATTAAGGAGCACGCCTGAGGTCGGCGGTCTGCCTTGCGCCAATCGAGTCCCAAAAATGAGGGCGCGCCCTCCACAAGCTTGGCTTGGTGCTGACATGAAGTCCCGGCACGACAACCGGATGGGATCTGTTCAGTTGCGGCCCCTACTCATCCGGTCCACGGATCAGCACAAAGCCGATCTTCCCAAGCAACCGCTCCGACATCCAAAGGCACGCCATGCAAACCAGCACCCCCAGGCCGACAAGCCACCTGAATGCGATCCCCTTACCCTTCGTGCCCTTGGTTGGTTTGCCTGCGGTACCGAATACCCGGGACACCAAGGACACTAAATCCAGCAGCCGTAGCAACGCCCCCGTCGCTTCCCGGGGCCGTCCGCAGATTGCTGAGGTTGCATTCCAGCGCTGCCTGACGCCCGACTTGAGCCTGGAACAGGCTGCTGATTGGTTGAAACCGCTAATAGAACGAGGCGTCGCACTGACACCCGCCTTGGTGCAGAAGCTTCTCCCCAGGGTCAACGGAAGGGATCTGAATGACAAGCTGGCGAAAAAGATCATTTATGCCGCCGAGGAACGCTCCACCTCCCCATCCCGGCGCGCGGAGACGACGTACACCGAACAGCTGCCAGCCCCCGCCGCCGATGGTCCAGAGGGCCGCAGCAGCACGCTGCGGAAGTTTCATGTGGAGCGCCTTGGCGAAAGCAACACCTTCAGCCTGACCACCGCAGAGCGTGACGGTAAAGGAAACCCGACCACAAGCCGCAAGACCCTCCTCTCTGACATCCGCGGACCAGCCGCCCTCAAGGCAAACTTCTTCGAGCACCTGGCCCAATTAGATGAGTCGCCCAGGGATGCCACCGGACACCTGCGCGCCAGTCATGACCGCAACGCCTTCCCACGAACCTGGTCACTCGAAAAGATCGGACGGATCGTCGAGGAAGTGCTGGAAAAGAACGAGGGAAACATGCTCAGCGAGGACAGTGAGTGCAGATTCAAACCAATGGCGGTGGTGGAAGGCGGCCTGCCTGTTCGCGTGTTCTATCGATTTTTTCAGGAAAGGCACGACGCCGCTATCGTGGAAGCGGTAAAGGCGCACGAATTGGTGACGGCGTATCAGGCCAAGATCGACCAGGAGCAGGGCAACGTTGAGAAGGCCGACAAAGCGTTCCGGAGTTCTGAAAAACACACCAGTGAGCCTCTGCGTAGAGCACGTCAGAGCGCGACGGACAGCCTGAAGAAATTACAGGAAAAGATGGCAAACCACGAGGCCAATCTCGCGGCGGCATATGTGAAAGTGCGCGAAGAGAGGCGCTACTACGTCGTCACCGCGTTCATTGAGAACGTGGTCTCTGCCGGGTCGGTCGAAAACGACCAGGTCGACGAGGCAAATCGTCTGCTCACCGGAATCACCGAAGCGTCGATCAGAGAGTTCATGGCGACCAATTACAAGAAGGAAAATCTTTGGGTGACCCTGGCGATCGCTGAAACGGTGAACGCAAACGCAGACCGTACATGCCTCACCGCAAGGGATCAGGAAGCCCTGAGCAGAGCCATGAGCTTGCTTTGCGTGGGCGAATCCCGCCATCCTAGACACCAACGATTGATTGACGACACACGTCGTCAATTCACGATGCCGGACGGGTGGACCCGTTGAGCAACAGAGAACAACAGCCTTTAAATGGCAGGGCGCCGGTCAGTCGATCAGCATCGCCTTCTCTGCTGCAGCAAGCAAGCGATGCCCCTCTGGGCTGAACACCTCTGGGCGGGCAGCGACGCACGTTTGCAGCCCCGACAGGGCCATCCCCCACTCGCCGTGTGCGAGCAAGAGACGCGCCGAATGGCGGTCCTCCCACAGGAGGTTGCCCTCCTCCAGAACCAGAAATTTCCAGAGTAACTCCGAGGTGTCGTCGCCGCCATCGTCGACGTTTGTTAAATGGTCTAGCCTCGCACTAGCCGATGCCTCGGCCTTTGAATCGGCGCTTGAACTCCGGCTCTTGACGTCATTCGTCGGGGAGGGTGAGTCCGCCGCAGACGCAGAGGGTGAGTCGCCGGCCAAAGGCTTCGCGAGGGAGGGGCTGCCGCCGGAAGTCGGCGCGGTGGGCCTGGGCATCGGCTTGAGGCCGGTGACGGGACGAAGCATGAAGGACTCTCCAAGAGTGACAGGTTGCGACGGCCGTGACTCTAAATCGACATCGGGCTGCCAGTCCGCAAGCGAGGGCGCGAGTCATGCCAAAGTCAGCCGCCTCCGAGGAGGGCGCGACCGGAGCCGTGGCACTCCCGCGCGAGGGACTCGGCGGCAAGCTACGGTGCGTCACCTTTGATGTCCGTTTGACTTTTTTGTGCTGCCGACATTGAACGACGTCCACCGAAGGTTCCTACCTGTCGGCCAGCCTGCGCTCCCAGCGCATTGCCATCCGCGGCGCGCGCACGCACAACCTGCGCAATACGGCCAATCTGTCCCCCTGCTGAGCATGAGTGGATCGTCTCGAGAAGCCGGGTACTCATCCGGTCCAACTCAGCCGGATCAGCAGTCCGCAACGAAAGGCACGCGCACCATGCTCCTCACTTCGAAGCCCACCTCACCGAGCAGCTCTTCATCGGCTCATCTCACCTCCTCCTCTTCAGCAGCTGCCGCGCTACCGACCGCCTCGGCAGCCTCCGCTGCCAAAACGAGCAAGCCAAAGGGTAGTGCGAAGAGTTCCGCAACCAATTACTCAGACACGATCGGGCGCCACGTGGAGATCATTAACGGGGCGCCCTACTTTCTAGCGGCCCTCACCTGCCTGAAGACACCCTACCGTGCAAGTACAGGAAAAGACGCCAAGGCCACCGAAGCCGACAAAAGTGCGCAATTTCTCAAGAAGGAAAGACATATCAAGCGCCAGGTTCGCGTGCCGTTCGAATTGACCCAGAAAACTCTATCAACCACCCTCAATGACTTTACCCACGGCAATATTGCGCTCGTTACTCCGGAATTCATCAGGGAAAAGCTCAACAGCCTCTTAGACGAGGCGTGCAAGAAAGTAGGAACAGGCTATTACCAGACAGTCATCGACGGAAAGGCGATCGATGGGGTTGATCCAAAAGGCACCGCATTTCAGCACATCCGGATGGATCAATTTACGACTGCCGTCAACTTGCATCGACGCAGTCGAAGCTCGACACCGGATTGGCGAACGCAGGATGTGATTGTTCTCGGGGACACGGCAATTGGACGCTCAACGGATCACTTCGCCGGCGCGAAGGCATCGGCAGCAACAGGGAAGGGGCCCCAGAAGGACGTCAAAAGCCGGAAAAGCGGCATCGACTTGGGTGCAGAGGCGCCGAAGGACGCATCCACATTGGGCGGTAGGGCGGAGTTTTTGTTGGGTACGCGGATGATCAGCAGCTCGGGGTATCTGAAGCCTGACTTTTTCAGGCACATCGCCAATGAAGATGGCGCTGCGGGAAAAGCTGGCACCGGTCACGTGAGGGTTAGCCACGACACCAATGCGTTTCCACGAACATGGTCGCTGGAGAAAATTGGCAGATTTGCTGCACAGGCCTTCGCCGTCGCCTCCTCACATCCCAGTCAGATCAATGATTACGTGAGTTGGCATAAACCTTTTTGCGCTCGCGTCGAAGGCCTCGACATCTTTACCGTTGTGACTGATTGCGCCTTCAGCAAATCCGCAGGATCAGAAGGCGCGTCGGCCAAGAAAAAAGAGCAAGGTCCTTCATTGGTCAAAAAAAGGGGGTTGTCATATCGGCTTTCGTTTCCCGAACCACGTCCTCAAGAGAACGGGAAATCAGGGATCTTCGCGCTGCGGTCAAAAAAATGAACCAACTCACCAGCGAGAAGGCCATCGAACTCTTCTCCCTAACCAATCGCAAAAGCATCTGGGACGTTTTGAGCACTGCAACCGTTCTTTGCAAACTAAAAGATCGCCTGGGCCTTGACGGGAAGGAAAAGCAAATCGTTGATGAAATCCAGGCGCTCCTGTCGATTGGCGAGACTCGGCACAAGATTCATCAACAACTCATTGACGACAGGACAAAAGCGATATTGACTGAAGTGGATGGAGCGGAAAAAGCGGGCGCCTCGAAGGCGGCTGGAACGCAGCTCAAGCAAGCTCATTGAGCACGCAAGCAGCGGCGTCCATCACGCGGGGGCTCACCCCGGTACCGGATGCCGCTTTCTTTTGGGCGACGCCAGCGATGATGGAGTGCGCGATTCCCCATTCGCCGTAACTGAAGTAGAGCTCGATCGAGCTGACGAGTCCGGGCGGAAAAGTGCCGCGCTCGCGAGCGAAAAACTCGTTCAAAACCGTTGCCGCCTGGGTGTACGGACTCTCCGGCCGAGAGACCTCGTCTGTGGAGGGCGAGGCCATAGGGGCCGCACTTTCGCTTCGCGCGGTGCTACTTTGAGAGGCGGCACGCGGCTTGCGCATGGCCAAGGCCTTGCCATCCGATCTGGGGCCCTCTTGTCGCCGAGGCTGCGCGTAAGATGCAAGCCTCGGGGCAGGGCGGCCCGAGTCTTGATGCTTGCCGTCCACCCTGCGTGCAACTGGCCGCGCCAGCGTTGATGCGGCCGAACTGCCGAGGGAACCTGCCTCGGCGCCAGGACTTGTTGCGGAAGGCATGGAAGTTTCGGAAGGTCTTTCCGCCGAGGAGCCGGGCGAACCGCCAGCTTCAGCCGCTGAAGGCGCGGACGTTCCTGCCGTCGCAGGACGAACGCCGCCCGAATGTGCTCGTAACATGATGTCTCCCTTGTGTCGCTCGTGAAGCGGGGGGAGTCTAAGGTGGCTTTTCCACAGAAGAGAGGTGGCAGGCGCCGTGCGTCATCGAAGCGCAAGACCGCTTGCCGCATCAGCCGTCCACGCGACACACCCAACGCGCAAGCCTCGCAGCGGGTGGCGCGGTGCTGGCCCAGAGCGTGACGAAGGACAAAGTGCAGTTGACCTGCATGGAAAAGGATGCGGGCGTCTGGGGTGAGGGAAGGGCGGGCCACGCACGACAGCGCCATGCGGCGCTCTCGGCAGAAAAGTCCCGTGCCCTATGATGTCAGGTTGACTTCTGCACTGCCCACCTTGAACTCCGCCGCCGACGGCCCCTACCTGGCGGCCACCCTGGCCGCCCAGCGCATTGCCATCCGCGGTGCGCGCACGCACAACCTGCGCAATATCGACCTCGACATTCCGCGCAACCAGCTGGTGGTGATCACCGGGCTGTCGGGCTCGGGCAAGTCGTCTCTGGCGTTTGACACCCTCTATGCCGAGGGCCAGCGGCGCTATGTGGAGAGCCTGTCGGCCTACGCGCGCCAGTTCCTGCAGCTGATGGACAAGCCCGACGTCGACGTGATCGAAGGGCTGTCGCCGGCGATCGCCATCGAGCAAAAAGCCACCAGCCACAACCCCCGATCGACCGTGGGCACGGTGACCGAGATCCACGACTACCTGCGCCTGCTGTTCGCCCGCGCTGGCACGCCCTACTGCCCCAGCCACGGCCTGCCGCTGGCGGCGCAGACCGTCTCGCAGATGGTGGACGCAGTGCTGGCCATGCCGGAAGACACCAAGCTGATGATCCTGGCCCCGGTGGCGCGCGAGCGCAAAGGCGAGTTCGGGGAGCTGTTCGCCCAGATGCAGGCCCAGGGCTATGTGCGTTTTCGCATCAACGGCCAGACGGTGGAGGCCGACGCCTTGCCGGCGCTGAAGAAGAACGTGAAGCACGACGTGGACGTGGTGATTGACCGCATCAAGGTCCGCCCCGACATGCAACAAAGGCTGGCCGAGAGCTTCGAAGCCGCCCTGCGCCTGGCCGAGGGCCGCGCAATCGCGCTGGAGATGGACGGCGGCAAAGAGCACCTGTTCAACGCCAAGTTCTCCTGCCCGGTGTGCCAACACTCGATCAGCGAGTTGGAGCCGCGACTGTTCTCCTTCAACTCGCCGGTGGGCGCCTGCCCGTCGTGCGACGGCCTGGGGCAAACCGAGTTTTTCGATCCCCAGCGGGTGGTGCCCTTCCCCACCCTGTCGCTCGCTTCCGGCGCCATCAAGGGCTGGGACCGGCGCAACCCCTACTACTTCCACCTGATCGAGGGCCTGGCCCGGCACTACCGATTCGACGTCGACGCGCCCTTCGAGTCGCTGCCGGAGGCGGTGCGCCAGGTCATCCTCTTCGGGTCTGGCGAGGAGGAGATCAAGTTTCCCTATGTCATGGGCTCCGGCGAAAACCAGGGCCGCAAGGTGACGAAGAAGCACCCCTTCGAGGGCATCGTGCCGAACATGACGCGCCGCTACCGCGAGACCGACTCGCCCGCAGTGCGCGAGGAGCTGGGCCGCCTGCGCACACTGCAGCCCTGCCCCGACTGCCAGGGCACGCGCCTGCGCAGCGAAGCGCGGCATGTGAAGCTGGGGCATGGCGCGGGCGCGCGCCCCATTTACGAGATCAGCCACCTCACTCTGCGCGAATGCCTGGCCTACTTTCAGGGCCTGCAACTCGAAGGCGCCAAGGCGGCGATCGCCGACAAAGTGGTGCGTGAAATCGCCTCCCGACTGAAGTTTCTCAACGACGTGGGACTCGATTACCTCAGCCTGGACCGCAGCGCCGAGAGCCTCTCTGGCGGCGAGGCCCAGCGCATTCGGCTGGCCAGCCAGATCGGCGCCGGCCTCACCGGCGTGATGTACGTGCTCGACGAGCCGAGCATCGGCCTGCATCAGCGTGACAACGATCGCCTCATTGGCACCTTGCGCCACCTGCGTGACCTGGGTAACAGCGTGCTGGTGGTCGAGCATGACGAGGACATGATCCGCGCCGCCGACCATGTCATCGACATGGGCCCGGGCGCCGGCGTGCACGGCGGCCAGGTGATGGCCCAGGGCACACCGCAGCAGGTGCAGGACAACACCGCCTCCATCACCGGCCATTACCTCTCGGGCACCGAGAAGATCGACGTGCCGGCCAAGCGCCGTGCCTGGCTGCCGCTCGAGGGCGGCCGCAAGGGCCAGACTCAGCACCTGCGCATCGCCGGCGCGCGCGGCAACAACCTCAAGAACGTCACCGTCGACTTCCCGGTGGGCCTCCTGACCTGCGTCAGCGGCGTCTCGGGCTCGGGCAAATCCACACTCGTCAACGACACCCTGCTGGCCGCGGCCGCCCACACCCTGCACCGCGCGGGCAGCGAGCCGGCGGCGCACGACGAGATCGACGGGCTGGAGCATTTCGACAAGGTGATCAGCGTCGACCAGTCACCCATCGGCCGCACCCCGCGCAGCAACCCGGCCACCTACACCGGCCTCTTCACCCCCATCCGCGAATTGATGGCGGACACCAACCTGGCCAAGGAACGCGGCTACGGCCCCGGGCGCTTCTCCTTCAACGTGGCCGGTGGCCGCTGCGAGGCCTGCGAGGGCGATGGGGTGGTGAAGGTCGAAATGCACTTTCTGCCCGACGTCTATGTGTCGTGCGACGTCTGCCGCGGGCAGCGATACAACCGCGAAACACTGGAAGTCCTTTGGAAGGGCCGGAACATCGCCCAGATCCTGGACATGACGGTGGAGGACGCGCACGCGTTCCTCAAAGCCGTGCCGGCGATCGCACGCAAGCTGCAAACGCTGCTGGATGTGGGCCTGTCGTATGTGAAGCTGGGTCAGTCGGCTACCACGCTCTCGGGCGGCGAAGCGCAGCGGGTCAAGCTCTCGCTCGAGCTGTCCAAGCGTGACACCGGCCGCACGCTCTACATCCTCGACGAGCCGACGACCGGGCTGCACTTTGCCGACATTGCGCTCTTGCTCAAGGTGCTGCACCAGCTGCGCGACGCCGGCAACACGGTGGTGGTCATCGAGCACAACCTCGATGTGATCAAGACCGCCGACTGGGTGATCGACATGGGCCCCGAAGGCGGCGCCGGCGGCGGTATCGTGGTGGCCATCGGCACACCCGAGGACATCGCGGCGCACCCGAAAAGCCACACGGGCCGCTACCTCCAACGCCTGTTGTAGCCTTCGGGCTGCCATGGACTCCCTCTCCCAACTTGCCCTGGGCGCTGCCGTCGGTGTCGCCGTCATGGGGCGGCGCAGCGCCGTCTGGAAAGCCGCACTCTGGGGCGGTATTGCCGGCACGCTGCCCGATCTGGATGCCCTCATCAACCACGGCGATGCGGTGCGCAACATGGTCCTGCACCGCGCTCACAGCCACGGCCTGTTCTGGCTGACGTTGGGCGCGCCGATCCTGGCCTGGCTGGCCAGCTGGCTGCATGGCGAGAACGCTCATTTCAAGCGCTGGTGGCTGGCCTTGTGGCTGGCGCTGGTGACGCATCCACTGCTGGACACCGTCACCGTCTACGGCACCCAACTGGCCCAACCCTTTTCCAGCCACCCCTACGGCGTTGGCAGCATCTTCATCATCGACCCGCTCTACACCGTGCCCCTGCTGGTGGGCACGGCCGTGGCGTTGGCCCGGCGGCTACACGCCGGCCTGCACTGGAACCAGATCGGGCTGGCGTTGTCCACCGCCTACCTGGCCTGGAGCGCGCTGGCGCAGGGGCACGTGCAAGGCGTGGTGCAAGAAACGCTGGTGGCCCAGGGCCGCACCGCCCAGCGGGTGCTGGTGACACCGGCACCGCTCAACACGCTGCTGTGGCGCGTGGTGGTGATGCATGAAGACGGCTACGACGAGGGCTTTTACTCGCTACTGGATGCCCAGCGGCGCATCCGTTTCGACCGTTTCACCAGCGACCCGGCCCTGTGGCGCGAGCTGCAGCACCTGGAGCCCGTGCAACGCATCGCGGCGTTCTCGCAGGGGTTCTACAAGGTGCACGAAGAAGATGGCCGCGCCTTCATCACCGACCTGCGCATGGGGCAAGAGCCGGGCTATGTGTTTTCGTTCGAGGTGGCGCGGCGAGGGAGCGGGTGGCAGGCGGTGGTGCCGCAAAACAAGGGCGGACGGATGGACATCGGGCGGGGACTGGCGTGGGTGTGGGCCAGGATGTGGGGCAAGGAAGTGGCGCCTCCGCGCTGAATGCTGAGCCCTCAGCCGCGCGCCGCCTGCAGGAGATCGCGCGTCTTCATTGCCTCACGCCGAGCGGCGTCGGCGAAATCGTCACCGGAAGACGCATAGAGCACCGCGCGCGAAGAGTTGACCACGATGGGTGCGTCGGCACGCCAGCCGGCCTTGACCGTGGCCACCGCGTCACCGCCCTGTGCGCCGACACCCGGAATCAGCAAGGGCACGGTGGGCGCAATCTGCCGCACCCGCTCGATCTCGGCCGGATAGGTAGCACCCACCACCAAGCCCAGCTGACCGTTGAGGTTCCACGGCCCCTGAGCGAGGCTGGCGATATGTTCGTAGAGAAGCGGCTCGCCGGGCACCGAGGCCAGGCGCTGGTTCTGCAAATCGTCGCCGCCCGGGTTGGAAGTGCGGCACAGGAGGAAAGCGCCCTTGCCTTCGTATTTCAGGTAAGGCTGCACCGAGTCGAACCCCATGAAGGGCGAGAGGGTGACTGCGTCAGCGCCATAGCGCTCGAAGGCCTCACGGGCGTACTGCTCGGCGGTGGAGCCGATGTCGCCGCGCTTGGCGTCCAGAATGACCGGCACCTGCGGGTGCGCGCTGCGCAGATGCGCCATGAGCTTTTCGAGCTGGGCTTCCGCGCGGTGGGCGGCGAAGTAGGCGATTTGCGGCTTGAAGGCGATGACCAAATCGGCCGTCGCGTCTGCGATGCGGGCGCAGAAGTCAAAAATCTTGCTGGCATCGCCCTTCATCGCGCCCGGAAAGCGGGTGGGCTCCGGGTCCAGGCCCACGCACAGCATGGAGCCATTGCGCCCCTGGGCGCCCTGCAGCATCTCGATGAACGTCATGCAGGGATTGTACGAACGGACACCTGTCCCCGCGGACAGGGCCGGCGCCCTCAGTCCTTCTTGAAGCCGATGCTCTTCACGATGGCCTGCAGCTGCTCACGCTCGGCGCGCAGGGTGCGAGCCATTTCAGCCGGCGTGGACAGGACGGGGTCGATGCCGCTGGAGACCAGCTTCTCGCGCAGCGGCCCGGACCGGGTAGCCGTGGCGAAGGTGCGCGAAATCATTTCGGCCAGGTCCGCCGGCAAGTTGGGCGGCCCGGCCACACCGTACCAGCTGGTGGTGCTGACCGACGGGTAACCCAGCTCGGCGAAGGTGGGCACGTCGGGCAGCAGCGGAGAGCGGGTGGTGGTGGTCACCGCCAGGGCCTTGAGGCGGCCCGATTTGACGTGCTGAACGACTGCCGGTGGCGTCGAGAAACTCAGCTGGACCACGTTGGACAGCAAATCGATCACGGCCGGGCCGCTGCCCTTGTAGGGCACATGAAGCACTTCGATGCCAGCCTTGTTCAGGAAGACCTCCATGGCCAAATGGGTCAGGCCACCGCTGCCCCCGGAGGAGTAGCTGAGGGCCTTGGGATTGGCCTTGGCCTTGGCCACCAACTGCGGGACTGTGCTGACCTGCACGTCGCTGTGCGCCACCAGCAGCAAGGGCGTGGTGGCCAGCATGGAGATGGGGGTGAAGTCCTTGCCGGCCTCGAAGGTGTACTTATTGAGCAAGGTGGCATCGATGAACTGCGACACGCTGAAAAACAGCAGGGTGTAGCCGTCGGGAGCGGCGCCAGCAACGAAGTCCAGCCCCAGCATGCCCGAGGCGCCGGCGCGGTTTTCGACCACCAGCGACTGCTTCCAGGCTTCGGAGGCAATCTGCGCGAAGGTCCGGCCAGCAAAGTCAGTGCCAGCGCCAGTAGAGGTGGGGACGACCCAGCGAACGGTTTTGTTGGGATATCCAGCCGTCGATTGCGCCTGGGACAGGGCGGGCATCAGCATGCCCAGAGAGGCCGCGCCGGTCAGCAGGGCGCCGCGACGGGTCAAATTTGCGGGGTCGTGTGTCATGTCGTTCGAGGGTGGGCAAGTGGGCTGAATCGACCTGGATCGGCAGAACGACCATCGTATGCTGAAATGCAGGGCTTCGATCACCCGGAAAACCCCGATCAAAGGACGGATGCATGAGCGATGAAAACCTGCGCAAACCTTGGCGCGAGCTGGTCGGTTCGGGTCGGCTCCTGAGAGTGCCCGCGATCTACGACGGCCTGTCAGCGCGGATCGCGCAGCAAGCCGGCTTTGCCGCGGTGGCTTTTTCGGGCAATGCGGTGTCCGCGAGTTTGCTCGGTATGCCCGACGTCGGCATGCTGGGCATGAGCGAAAACCTCGAGCACGCGGGACGCATCGCCCGGCAACTCAATGTGCCTGTCATCTGCGACGCCGACACCGGCTACGGCGGCGTGCTCAATGTGGTGCGCACGGTGCAAGAGTTCGAGGCCGCGGGCATCGCCGCGATTCACATCGAAGACCAGGTGACCCCCAAGCGCTGCGGCCTGTTGCCCCAGGGCATTCCGGTGGTCAGCCAGGAGGAGCACGCGCAAAAGATTCGCGCCGCGGTCAAGGCGCGGCGCAGCCCCGACTTCTGGATCATTGCCCGCACCGACGCCAAGTCCATGCACGGTCTGGAGGAAGCGGCCCGGCGCGGACGCGCCTATGTCGAAGCCGGCGCGGATGCCGCGTTGGTCATGGGCGCCAACACGCCCGAGGAGCTGCGCTATGTCGCCAGCGTGGTGCGCGCGCCCCTGGTCACGGTGATCCAGGAGTCGCCGCCCACCAGCGAGCTCACCGATGAACTGCTGGAGGAGGTCGGCTGCGTGCTGGCCCTGCATGCGGGCATCACCCGCTACGCGGTGGTGCAGGCCCTGCAAGAGGTCCTCGCCGCCTTGCACCGCGACCATCACACCCAGTCGGTGCGCCATCGCATGGCCAGCTTCGAGCAGTACAACCAGGCCCTGGGGCTGCCCGAATGGCTGGCGCTGGAAGAAGAACTTCTCAAGCCGACGGGAGGCGCATCATGACTTCCGTTATGACCTCCGCCATGCCCCAGACCCTGTTCGACAAGATCTGGACGCGCCACCTCGTGGGCGCACGTGCCGACGGCAAGCACCTGTTGTACATGGACAGGCACGCCGTGCATGAATTGCACGCGCCGCACGCCTTCGGCCTGCTAGACGAGAGCGGCCGCGAGGTGCGGCGCAGCGACCTGACCCTGGTGGTGCAGGACCACACCGTGCCCACCCGGCCCGGAGTGATCCGGATATCGCCCCACATCGAGGCCACGCAGAAGGCGGGTGCGCGCCATCGCGTGCAGGTGCTCGACGTGAACGACCCCGATCACGGCATCGTCCATGTGGTCACCCCGGAGCTGGGCATCGCCCTGCCCGGGCTCACTCTGGCCTGCCCCGACAGCCACGCCTCCACGGTCGGCGCCATCGGCTGCCTGGCCTTTGGCTGCGGCACCACCGAGCTGGTGCATGTGCTGAGCACCCAGGTGATGGCGATGGAAAAGCCCCGCCAGATCCGCATCTGGCTGGACGGCCATCTGTCCGACTGGGTCAATGCCAAGGACGTGGCGCTGGCCCTGATCCGACAACTGGGGGTGAGCGCCGGGCGCGGCGCGGCGGTCGAATATGCCGGCCCGGTGATTGAGGCGATGGACATCGAGTCCCGCATGACCCTGTGCAATATGACGATCGAATGGGGCGGGCGCACCTGCCTGATCGCCCCCGACGCCAAAACCCTCGCCTGGTGCCAAGGCCGCCGCGGCGCACCCCAGGGACCCGCCTGGGAAGAGGCGCTGGTCTGGTGGAAGACCCTGCACTCGGACGCCGGGGCGGTGTTCGACGAAGAGCACCGCCTCGACTGCTCCGCGCTCTCGCCCCAGGTCACCTGGGGCACCGACCCGGGCCAGGCCATTGGCATCCAAGAGGCCGTGCCCGACCCACTGACACTCGCGGGTTCGGCGCAGGAGCGAACCGCTCGGGCCCTGACCTATATGGCCGTTCCCGGCGGGCAGTCTCTGGTGGGCCTGGCGGTCGACCGCGTCTTCATTGGTTCCTGCTCAAACGCGCGCTTGCCCGACCTGCGCGCGGCCGCGCGTGTGGCCGAGGGCCGACAGGTGGCAGCGGGCGTGCAAGCCTGGGTGGTACCGGGCTCCAGCGCGATCAAGCGCCAAGCCGAGGCCGAAGGGCTGGACCGGATTTTTGAGCAAGCCGGCTTTGAGTGGCGTGAGGCCGGTTGCTCGATGTGCGCGGGTGCCAACGGCGACGTGGGCACTGCGGGCCAGCGCTGCGTCTCCACCACCAACCGCAATTTCGAAAACCGCCAAGGGCGCGATGTCCGCACCCATCTCACCAGCCCGGCGATGGCCGCCGCCGCTGCGGTGGCGGGCCAGCTGGTGGATGTGCGCACACTGATGGAGACGCCGGCATGACAACACGCGAACCTCTGTTGCGGGTGGAGGGCGTGGCCGCGCCCCTGCTGCTCGACGACGTGGACACGGACCAGATCATCCCCTCGTCCTACCTCAAGGACATGCACGCCGACATGGCGCAGGGATTTCTGGCCTATATGCGCCGCGGGCCCGATGGCCAGGTGCATCAGGACTTCGTGCTCGAGCGGCCCGTGTTCCGGGCCGCGCCGATTCTGATCGTGGGGCGAAATTTCGGTTGCGGCAGCTCGCGTGAGCATGCGGTCTGGGCCCTGCGGGCCTTCGGCATCCGCTGTGTGATCGGCGTGGCCCTGGCCGAGTTCTTCCACGAAAACTGCCTGAACAACGCGGTGCTTCCCATCTCGCTGGACGAGGCCACGTGGGGCGAGCTCTCCCAATGGGCGCGCGAAGTGGACGGCCAGCAGGCTCTGCGAGTCGACCTGGCCGAGCGCCAGATCGTGGCAGGGCCGGGCCAGCACTGGCCCTTCGAGATCGCGGACCACGCCCGCACGCGGCTGATGGAGGGCCTCGACGATGTAGGCCTCACGCTCAAGCACCGCGAGGCTATTGAGGCCTGGGAGTTGCGCACGGCGCAGGAGATGCCCTTCTTGCAAGCCTGCCCGGTCATCGCTGCGCCCTGATGTTTCAAAAGGCGGGTGGGCCGGTGGCCCGCCCAGCTTCGCGACAATAGACCTATGCAATCCCTCAGCCGCCGCCAGCTGGCCCTGCTTGTCGCCCTCACGCTGGCCTGGGGCTTGAACTGGCCGGTGATGAAGCTGGGCGTGTCGGCCTATCCGCCGCTGGCCTTTCGCGCGATCTCGGTCTGGCTCGGCCTGCCCCTGCTGGCCCTGGGGCTGCGGATGCTGGGCGTGCCCTTCCACTTACCGCGTCGCTATTGGCCGGCACTCTTGGTGCTGGCCTTTTTCAACATGTTCGTGTGGCACGCCTGCATGATCACGGGCCTTACCCACCTCTCCAGCGGGCGGGCGGCCATCCTGGGCTACACCATGCCCGTGTTCTCGGCCCTTCTGGGCGCCGCCTTCTACGGCGCGATCATGAGCGGGCGCAACTGGCTGGGTGTGGTCGCCGCGGCGACCGGCGTGGTCCTGCTGCTGTGGCATGAATTGCATCGCATGGCCGGCGCGCCGGTGGGTGTGGCCTTGCTGCTGGTGTCGGCGCTGAGCTGGGCGCTGGGCACGCAGATGATGCGACACACACGGATCGGGGCCCACACCCTGACCTTGAGTTTCTGGATGACGGCGCTGACCGCCGTCTTCCTGAGCGCCATGTCCCTGGCCTTCGAGGCCGACCGTTGGCAAGCGCCGAGTGCGACCGCTTGGGGGGCCATCGTCTTCAACGCTGTGGTCGTGTTTGGCTTCGCACAACCCGCGTGGCTGACCCTGGCGCGCAGCCTGCCGCCGACAGCCTCCAGCCTGAGCGTGAGCCTGATCCCGGTGCTGGGCGTGTTCAGCGGCGCCTACGTGCTAGGCGAGGTGCTTCACTGGCAAGACTGGGCCTCGGTGGCGCTCATGGTGACAGCCATCGCCTCGGTGCTGTGGCCCTCGAGGAGCGCGCGCGGCGCCTGAGCCCGCGCCGACACATCGGCGGCCACCCGTTTGAGCACTGGCCCCCATCGGGCGTCCGGCCCCTGCCGGTACAGGCGAACACTGGGGTACCAGGGAGAGTCGTCTCGATCGAGCATCCAGCGCGGGTCGGGGATGTAGCTCACCATGATCCAGGTGGGTTTGCCCAAGGACGCCGCCAGGTGGGCCACGCCGGTGTCGACCGAGATGACGAGGTCGAGGTTCTCGATCAAGGCGGCGGTGTCCGCGAAGTCGGCGAGCTGCTCGCCGAACACTCTGACCTCGGGCCTCAAGGCGAAGGCTCCGGTGTCCTGGGGCCGAATCACCCGCTGCAGACAAACCAGGTCCACCCCCTGCGGCATGGCGTTGAGGAAGTGCGCCAGGCGCATGCTGCGGTCCACATCGCGCCCGTGACGCGGGTTACCGGTGCAGGCAAAGCCCACGCGCAACCGCCCGTCGCGCGGGCCCAGCCGCTCGGCCCAGGCCGCAACGCGCGGGGCGGGCAGCACCAGAGGCGGGGGCGGGGGCATTTGGTCAGGGGCCATCTCGAGAAGAAAGGGCAGGTGCTCCAGGTCAACATGCCGGTCATACGGCGGCAAGGTCGACCCGCGGGCTACCACGGTGATGCGCGGGTCAACCGCTTGCAGCAGGCGCAGCAGGGCGGGCCAGACCTCCAAGACCACCTGGGCACCCCGGTCCGCCATCACCAACGCCATCCGTAAGCCCTGCAGCGCGTCGCCAAAGCCGGCCTCGGTATGCACCAGCAGGGTCAGCCCGCCCAGGGGAACCCCCGGCTGCCAGCGCGGCTTGCCAAGCGCCCGGAGCCGACGGTGAGGCGGCGGGATCAAGCCGTCAAAGTGAGCCGCCATTCGTCGCTCGCGCAGCAGGGCGAAGACCTCCGGGTGTTTGCCAGACATGACAAGGAGCGGAACCAAGTCCGTCAGCCATTGACCCTGGCCCGGAAATCGCGCGATCAGGTCACGAAAAATCTGCGCGGCCTCATCGATCCGACGCATGTCCCGCAGAGCCCAGCCCTGTGCCACCAGGGGTCGCGGGTGCTGGGGCGCCAGGCGCTGCGCCTCCTGGTAGCAGGCCAGCGCCGCCTCCAGACGACCGGCGTGCAGATAGACCTGCCCCAGGTTGATGCAGATCGACATGTCATCAGGCCGAAGGGCCCGCGCCTTCTGAAGCCAGTCCTCGGCCTCGGCGAAGCGGCGCTGGCCCAGATAAGCGCAGCCGAGGTGCCCCAGCAGGATCGGGTCTTCCGGCTTTATTTCCCGGGCCCGCTCCAGCCACGCCAGGGCACGGTCATAGCGCATCCGCGTGAGCTCGAGCAGCCCCATCAGCTGCAGGACCGAGAAGTGGCGGGGAATGCGCGCGAGGATGCGGCGGTAGACCCGACGCGCCTGGGCCAGCTGGCCCCGCCGATGCATCCGCACTGCCCAGGGCAGTTGCCAGTCGCCCAAAAGTTGAAACGCGAAGGCCCGAACCGACTGCGCCAAAGTAGTCATCTTGGATATAAGTAGCTCTTTGTATCTATTTAAACCGCCCTTTCGTCGGCTGTCTAGCCGTCCGTATCGGCTCGAACCGCTTTCACCCGGCCCGCTGCCACCCGTTCCGCGCAAACCGGCACCGTCCCGGCCCGCGCATACTTCGGGGCATGCTCCGCTACCTCACGATCCCAGTCACCCCTTTTGAACAGAACTGCTCCCTGGTCTGGGACGACGCCACCGCCCAGGCCGCGGTGATCGACCCCGGCGGCGACCTGGACCTGCTGCTGGCCGAGGTGGCGCGCCTGGGACTCAAGCTCGAGCAGATCTGGCTCACCCACGCCCACATCGACCACGCCGGCGGCGCCGGCGAGTTGGCCGAGCGCCTGTCGCTGCCGATCATCGGACCCCACGAGGGCGACCAGTTCTGGATCGACGGCCTGGCCATGCAAAGCGCGCGCTTTGGCTTCCCGCCAGCCCGCGCCTTCACACCCACCCGTTGGCTGCACGACGGCGACACCGTCACCCTGGGCAGCCACACGCTACATGTGCGGCACTGCCCCGGCCACACGCCCGGGCATGTGGTTTTTTACTCGCCAGAGATCGGCCGCGCCTTCGTGGGCGATGTGCTGTTTGCAGGCAGCATCGGCCGCACCGACTTCCCCCAGGGCAACCACCAGCAGCTCATCGACAGCATCACCGGACGCCTGTGGCCCATGGGCGACGACACGGTGTTCATCCCCGGGCACGGCCCTGAAAGCAGCTTTGGCCGGGAGCGGGCAACCAACCCCTTCGTGGGCGGGACCTGAGCGCGCCTCACGCCGTTGGCCGCTGAGGCCAGGCCCCGGCGCAGGCCTCAGCGGCTACCCCGCGCCTGCTCGTACAGGGCCTGAACCTTGGGCACGTTCTCGCGCAGCCGCGTGATGCGGTCGGGACCCGTGGGGTGGGTGGACAGGAAAGCCGGTCCCGTCTTGTCCCCCGAGGCGCGGGACATCTTTTCCCACAACGTGACCGAGGCCTGCGGGTCGTAGCCGCCGCGCGCGGCCAGCTCCAGCCCCACCAGGTCGGCATCGACCTCGTCATCGCGCGAGAAGCGCAGCGACAGCAGTTGGGTCCCCATATTGGCCGCCAAGTCGCCCAGCTGGCCCAGACCCAGCAATTGGGAAAGCACCGACAGGCCGATGCCAGTCCCCTGGGTCTTGGCGATCCGCGCGCGGGCATGTTCGCGCAGCGCGTGCGCCATCTCGTGGCCCATGACGACCGCGGTTTCGTCTTCGGTGAGCGCGAGCTTGTCCAGCAGGCCGGTGAAAAAGGCGATCTTGCCGCCCGGCATGCAAAAGGCGTTGATCTGCTGGCTGCCGATCAGGTTGATCTCCCAGCGCCATTGGCGCGCGCGGTCGTTCCAGCGCGGCGCCAGGGGGATGAGGCGTTGGGAAATGCCGCGCAGCCGTTGCAAGGCCGGGTAGTCATCCGGGGCCAGCGCGCGCTGCTGCCGCGCCTGGGCGAGCATGCGGCCGTACTCCTGCATCGAGGCGGATTCAATCTCGCCGGCGGGCACCAGATTGCGCAGCCGGGAGGCCTCGCCGACCTCCACCTGGGCCAGGCCCGGCCCAGCGGCGGCGGCACCGGCGGCCAGCAGAAAGGCGCGGCGCGGATGCCAGGCCTTCCCCCCGGCCGCAGGCCACTCGGCGCCAGCCACGGCATGCCGAGTCCCCGCTCCGCCAGACGGCAGGTCCGAGGGGCGGCTATTGGAATCAGCGACGCTTTCGTAGCAAGCCCGGCACATGGCGCCAATGATAATGATGCGTCACCATGCCCACACCCGCCGACGCTCCCGCCGCAACGCCATCCGGCACCCCTGCGCCCATGCCTACGTCCGCACCCGCATCCGGACTCGCACCCAGTTGGCTCGCCGCCCTGCGCGTCTACCTCGAGCCCGCCACCTGGCGCATGCTCCTGCTCGGGTTCGGTGCTGGCCTTCCTTTGTTGCTGGTGCTGGGCACCTTGAGCTTTCGGCTGCGCGAGGCCGGCATCGACCGCACCACCATCGGCTACCTGTCCTGGGTGGGCCTGGCGTACGGCTTCAAGTGGGCCTGGGCGCCGCTGGTCGACAGGCTGCCGCTGCCCGGCCTGACCCGCTGGCTGGGCCGCCGACGCGCCTGGCTGCTGCTCGCGCAGATGATGGTGATCGCCGGTCTGGTCGGTATGGCACTGTCCAACCCGCAACAACAGCTACAGGCGGTGGTGGGCTTTGCGCTGCTGGTGGCCTTTGGCTCGGCCACGCAGGACATCGCCCTGGACGCCTTCCGAATTGAATCGGCCGACACCGCGCACCAGGCCGCCCTGGCGGCGGCCTATCAGACCGGCTACCGGCTGGCGATGATCTGGGCCGGCGCAGGGGTGTTGTGGATTGCTGCGCGTGTCGAGGCGCCGGCACTGGCCGCCGCTGTGAGCGCGGCATCCGCTGCCGCAAGCGCCACCGCCAGCGCATCTGCCACCGCCGCCGCCAACGCTGTGGGGTCTGCCGCGGCGCAGGCGGCCACATCCGCCTACCAACAAGCAGCCTGGCAGGCCGCCTATCTGGTCATGGCAGCCTCCATGGCGGTCGGCGTGCTCACCGTGCTGCTCTCGCCAGAACCGGCGCACAGGCCGCTTACCCCGGCCCGCGGCGCCGCGGCCTGGCTGCGCGAAGCGGTGGTCGAGCCCTTTGCCGACTTCGTGCGCCGCTACCGCTGGCAGGCGGCCCTGTTGCTGTCCCTGATCGCCGTCTATCGAATCAGCGACGTGGTCATGGGCATCATGGCCAACCCCTTCTATGTGGACATGGGCTTCACCAAAGACGAGGTCGCCGCGGTGAGCAAGGTCTACGGCGTGGTGATGACACTGGTTGGCTCCTTCATCGGCGGCGTGCTGGCGCTGCGCCTGGGCGTGATGCGGGTGCTGATGCTGGGCGCGGTGCTCAGCGCCGCCACCAACTTGCTCTTCGTCTGGCTCGCCGGGCGCGGGCACGACGTGCAGGGCCTGATCTTCGTCGTCTCGGCCGACAACCTGGCCTCGGGCATTGCCTCGGCGGCCTTCATTGCCTACCTGTCCAGTTTGACCAATGTGAGCTATTCGGCCACGCAGTACGCGCTGTTTAGCTCCATCATGCTGCTGCTGCCCAAGTGGCTGGCGGGCTTCTCGGGCCAGTTTGTCGACGCACATGGCTACGCCGACTTCTTCCTCGCCACCGCGGGCCTGGGGCTGCCGGTGCTGGTGTTGGTGGCGCTGGCGGCGCGGGTGAAGGTGGGGGGGACGGAGCGATGATCCGGTGGGGCGCCGACTACACGCCTTCGATCAGCCGCATGTACGCAGGCAGGCTGACCCGCCGAAAGTCGTAGCGCTGCACGATGTCCTGACGCGCCTGCTCGCGCAGGGCTGCGTAGCGCGCGGGTTGCGCGAGCACGTCGCACACGGTGCTTGCCAGCTCCGAGGGGTTGAAGAAGTCCACCAGCAGCCCGTTGCGCCCATGCTCGATCACCTCCTGCACCGGCGCAGTGGCCGAGCCCACCACCAGCGCACCCAGGCTCATGGCCTCGAGCATTGACCAGCTCAGGACAAAGGGCACCGTCAAGTACACATGGACAGCCGACACCCGCAGCAGCGTGACCAAGGTGTCATAGGGTACGCGCCCGACAAAGTGCACACGCGAGAGGTCGATGCGGTCCTTGACCTCCTGCAGGTACACCTCCTTGAAACCGCGCTGGCCCTCCGGGGCCTTGCCGTAACTGACCTCGTCGCCACCGACAATCACCACCCGCGCCTGTGGCCTGCGATGCAGGATCTCGGGCAGCGCGCGCATGAACTGGTGGTAGCCGCGCATCGGCTCGAGATTGCGGTTCACGAACGTGATCACCTCATCGCCCGCGCGTAGGCGAACGCCGGCCTGGCCCAACTGAATCCGGGCGGTGGCATCGGGCACCAGGCGGTCGGTGTCGATGCCATCGTGAATGACCTGCATGCGCTCACGCAGCACGGGCGGGAAGCAGCTGGCCTGCCACTGCGTGGGCGTGACGGCCGCGTCGCAGGCCATGAGGCTGCCGCTCAGGTGCAGGTTGCGCACCTGCAGCCGTTGCGCCGCGCCGGGCTCAGCCGGAAACTCCGGGTCGAAGTCGACGTCGCCGCCTGAGGCTTGGTAGTAAAGCTCGTTAAACCCGATCAGCCGCGCGCCCGGCAGCACCTGGCGCATGAAAAGCATCTCGCCCCAGCCGGTGTGGCCCAGCACCAGGTCGGGCGTCCAGCCCTCCCGGACGATCGCTTCGACTTTGGCGGCGCAGGCCTGCCCGCGAATGACGGCGGACTCGGTACTGAGCAACCAAGGGTGCAGCTGGGGGCTGTTGCCTCGCGCTGGTTGATAGGGCGCATTGGGTACACCGGCCAGCGTGGCTTCCTTGCGTGTAGACACCGCTCGCAGCGTGTGGCCCGCCTGCAAAAGCGCCGGGGCCAGACCCCGAACCTGGCCGGGAAAGTTCTGGTGCGCCAGCAGGATGTTCATGCGGCCACAAAGGCGGCTAACGCTCTCGCCCCGCGCGCTGCATCATCAGCGTGATGGGCTCCAGCAGGTACTGCAGCGGCGTGCGCTCGTTGCCCTCCAGGTAGACCTCGGCCGGCATGCCCGCCTGCAATTGCAACTTGCCGGCGCGCTGCAGCGCCTGCGCGTCGGCCTCCACCTGCACCACATACCAGGCCTGCTGGCCGTTGCGGTCCACCACGCGGTCGGCCGAGACATACAGCACCTTGCCCTCGACCATCGGGGTGGTCAGCGTATTGAACGCAGAAAAGCGGATGCGCGCCGCCTGGCCCACTTGCACGCGGCGCACGTCTTCGGGACGGATCTGCGCCTCCACCACCAGGCGCGGATCGGTCGGCACGATGTCGGCCACCGGCTCACGCGGCGACACCACGCCGCCCACGCTGGCGTAGCGCAGGTTCATCACCTCGCCGGCCACCGGGGCCACGATCAGCTGGCGCTGGGCCGCATCGGTGGACTTGCGCAGCTCCTGCTGGATTTCCGTGAGGCGCACCACCGCCACTTTCAGCTGGTCGCTGGCCTGCTGGCGGTAGTCGCTCTCCAAACTCTTGATGCGCAAGTCGGCGTCCGTCAGGCGCTGGTCGGCGCGGGCCAGCTCTGAGCGCCGCTCCTCGAGCTTGACGCCGTAGTCGGCCACGCCGACTTCCAACTGCGAGATGCGCGTCTCGGCAATGAAGCCTTCTTTGAGCAGCTCGCGGTTGCGCGAAAGCTCCGACTTTTGGTGGCCCCAGGCAGCCTGTGCCTGCTCGATCTGCGCGCGCAGCGCCACAATCTCCTGGCCCACTTTCTCGCGCTGCGCGCGCAGCAAAGCCGTCTGTCCCAGCAGGCTCTCGCGCCGCGCGCTGAAAAGACCCAGCTCCTTGGCCACCTGCTCGGCCAGCCGCGGATCAGCCGCAGCAGCGGCCAGCACCTCTGGCGGAAAGGCCAGTGCGCCCTGGCCCGCCTGCTCGGCCTCCAGCCGCGCGATGCCCGCCCGCTCGGCCAGCAGCCGGTAGTTCAGGCGATTGAGGTCGGCATCCACACCCACATCGCCCAGCACCAACAGCGGCTCGCCTTGGGCCACGCGCTGGCCGTCACGCACCCGCACCTCACGCACGATGCCGCCCTCGGCGTGTTGCACGCTGCGTTTTTCCAGATCAACCTTCACATGGGCCTGCGCCACTACCGCCGACGACAGCGGCGCCAGCGCCAGCCATCCCAGCACCGGCAACAGGCCCAGGCCCAACACCAGAAGGCCCGCGCGCGCCAGGCGGCGCGCCTCGCCCTGATGCGAGGCCAGCTCAGGGCTGTCCACAAGGGGGAGGGTCGTGGCGGTCATGCGCTTTTCTCCATCGTCGCGGCGGCGAGCGGCATCGTCACCACCTTGTTGCCACCCTCTGATGCCGGCTGGGCCTGGGCCTGCGCTTGAGACTTGGCCTGCATCGCCTTGAGCACCTCGGCCACCGGCCCGTAGTGTTGCGGTTTGCCGCCCTCGATCACCAGCAGCTTGTCGACCTGCTGCACGAGCGCGGTGCGGTGCGTGACGACCACCACCGTCACCTCGCCGCGCAGGGCCTTGAGCGTGTCAGCCAGCGCCTGCTCGCCACCGCCGTCGAGATTGGAGTTGGGCTCGTCAAGCAGGAGCAGCTTGGGGTCGCCATACAGCGCGCGCGCCAATGCAATGCGCTGCCGCTGGCCGGGCGAGAGCAGGGCGGACTGTGGGTCGACCCAAGTGTCATAGCCCTCAGGAAGGCCCTGAATCAACTCGTGCACCCGCGCGCGCTGGGCCGCTTGCACCACAGCCGCCGGGTCGGCCTCGCCCAGGCGGGCGATGTTTTCGGCCACCGTGCCGGGAAACAGCTCCACATCCTGCGGCACATACCCCACCCAGGGGCCCAGCTGCTCGCGCGGCCACTGCGACAGGTCAGACCCGTCGAGCCGCACCACCCCCGCCATCGGCGCCCACACGCCAATGAGCAGGCGCACCAGCGTGGACTTGCCCGCGCCGCTGGGCCCGATGATGGCCAGCGACTCGCCCGGCTGCAGGTGCAGCGACACGCCTGACAGCAGCAGGCGGTCGCCCTGCGGCGCGCGGTACACCACGCCCTGCGCCAGCAGCTCGCCGCGCGGCGCGGGCAGCGCCATGCGCTCGGGCTGCGTGGCCGCTGTGCCGAGCAACTCGCCCAAGCGATGCAGCGCCGCGCGGCCCTCGGCCAGCAGCTTCCAGCTGCCCACCACCTGCTCCACCGGCGCGAGCGCCCGGCCCAGCAAGATGGTGCAGGCCACCGTGATGCCGGGTGAGCCCTGGCCGCTGATCACCAGCCACGCGCCCACCGACAGCATGATGATTTGCACCGCCTGGCGCAGCGTGCGCGTGAGGGCCGCCATGGCGACTGTGCGCTGCGCCGTGGGGCCTTGCAGCGCGTTGGCCTCGGCGTTCTTCTGGCGCCAGCGGGCGATGATGGAATCGGTCATGCCCAGCGCCTGCACCACCTCGGCATTGGCCAGCGAGGTCTCGAGGTAACGGGTGGAGCCGGAGGCTGCCTTTTGCAGTGCCTCGATGGCGCGGCGCGTGAACAGGTCGTTGGCCACTGCCAGAGCCAGCATCAGCACCGCGGCCGCCAAGGCGGTGACACCCAGCCACCAATGGGCCATCCAGATGATGGCCACGTACACCGCGATCCACGGTGTGTCGAACAGCGCCAACAGGCCCTGCGCAGAGAACAGCGAGCGAAGGGTGCCGATGTCACGCAAGCCCTCAAGGTTGCTGCGGCCGCTGCGCCGCGCGCCCTGTGCCACCACCAGCTTGGTGACCACCGGCGAGAGCGACTCGGCCACCAGGTTGCCGGCCACCCCTTGCAAGCGCCCGCGCACATGGTCTAGCGCCATGAGCAGCAAGAGGCCAATGCCCGCACCCACCAGCAGCACGATGAGCGTGTCCACACTGCCCGAGGACAGCACGCGGTCGAAGACCTGCAGCATGAAGAGGGAGGGGACGAGTAGCAGGAGGTTGATGAAGAAAGACAGGCCGGCGACGTGGAGGAGCGGGCGGAGGAGGAGGAGCAGGAGGGGCTTCATGCAATCCAGGTCTCGGGTGGTAGTTCTGCTCTCCGGGGATCGCCTTGGGCGGCAGGCCCCGGAGAGGAAACTCTTGGCGATCAGTAGACGAAGAAGTCAGACGCACTGAGCGTGGTCGATGAGCCGCCGGCAAATTGCAGCGCAGCCAGCAGAGTCGCCCCGGTCGACAGGTTGCCTCCGTCTGTGTCGTAGTAAAGATCGACGCGTCCATCAGTCCTCAACAGTGCCACGATATTGGCGCTACTTAAATAAGTCGCGGATAGCGACGTGATGGACGCGAACTCATTCGTCAGCAGTTGGTTGAAGGGGGTCCCCAAATCATCCTCAAGGGCCCCAAACGTCGACGAGGAAAGCCAGATCTTGTCGGCACCGATGGTGAAGTCCAGGATGTAATCGGTCGTCTGGTTGGTGGGCGTCGTGTCGAAGTAGAACCTGTCATCACCCGTGCCGCCGGTGAGCGTGTCGCTCTCGGCACCTCCGTAGAGGTAGTCGTCTTCGGTACCGCCAACAAGAGCGTCACTGCCTGGTCCTCCGTAGAGGACGTCGCGACCACCTTGTCCCAGAATAACGTCACTGCCGCTCTGGCCAAATACTGTGTCGTTACCGGGGCCACTGGAGATGTTGTCAAAAGAACCCTCATCGGCTCCCAGCGTATAGATCAGGTGGTCAATAGGTACAGAACCTGAAGGGAAGATGGTCAGAGAGTTGGATCCGTTGGTACCAGTACGAATCCCAAGTGTCTTGGATACGCTTGAGCTCGAATCTGACGCGGTCAGGATCAGGGTGTAGAGAGCCGCTGGATCCAGCGTTGTGCTGCTGGAGAGAACACCTGCGCTATCGATAGAGAAATGGCTGATTTCTGAAGGTGCTGAAAGAACATTGCTGATGCCGATCTTCTTGGTTGCCGTCACCTGCCAGGTTAGTGGCTGACTGTCGGCATCGGTTGGGGTCACGGTCACGGTACCAATCGTGGGGCTGGTGGTGCCCCCCGGCAGGGTCGATTGGGAAGTCCAGTTGGCGCCAGTGAACACTGGAGTGGTCAGTGCGTCCTTGGTACCGTTGATGGTGAAAAAAACCTGCTTGGTGGTCCCGCCGAGCGACTCAACGATAAAGTTGTCCGTCTTGGTCTGACCAGAGCCCAGGAACTGGGTCGCACTGTTATCGACTTGGTAAACATAGGCGCCACTGGCCTGGAGCACCAGCGTTCCCAGGTTGCCGACACTCGACATCACGACCGTTTTGAAGCTGGCCTCTCCTGCGTCAGTGTCGGCAATGTCGATAGACCCCGAGGCGGTGAGCTTGCCGGAAACCACGGCCACGTCCTCGGTCACCGAAGACACTGAAGGTGTCCCGATGACGGCCGTGTCGTTGGCACCTGTAATGGCAAAGTTGGCCTCCGTGCTGGCCGTGGCCGTACCGTCCGTCACCTGCACGGTGAAGCTGTCGTTGACCGACTGGTTGGTCACGAGGCCCTGGGTCGCAGCCTTGGTGTTGTCCAGGGTGTAGGTCACCACGCCCGCCGACGAATCGAGCGAAGCCGTGCCGTACGTGCCGGCCTTGGTGTAGGTGACCCCGCCGTTGGTGGTGCCCCAGCCATTGGTCAACAAATACGCGCCATCAAAATTGGCCGTGCCATCCACGTCACCCCTGGTCAACGCGATGGTGGCGCTGGCGTTGCCAACGGTGCCGTTGTTCACGCCACCGGCCTCGACCAGGGTGGCGCTTTGCGTGCCGGCGCTAAGGGTGGGCGCGTCGTTGGTGCCGGTGATGGTGACCGTCACATCCTGGGTCGCCGTGCCGCCTTGCTTGTCGTTCACCTCCACTGTGTACGTGAGCACCAATTCTTGGCCCTGAGACAGGAAGTCAAACGCCTCCGTCTTGGAGTCGAATTCCCAGCGGAGGTTTGTGGGTACGGTGGTGCTCGTATCGGTGGACGTGGCCGTGAAGAAGTCCAGCAAGGTGGCCGTCGACGGCAAAGCGCCGGTGTAGGCGGTCACCGCCGTCACGCCAATGACCCTGGCACCGACGGTATCTGTCACATCAGGGTCTATCAAGGACAGGCTGCCGGACGCGGTAAGGCCTGAATTTCCTTCGGTCAAGTCGGCACTGGCACTGTCGCCATCGCGCGCCAGCACGATGGGCACGTCGTTGGTGCCGGTGACGACCCACTGCAAGGTGGCCGGAATGGTCGACTTGCCGTCCGAGACAAAGTACGAAATCGTGACCGTCCGGGTCTCCCCCTCGCCCAAGCTCTGAAATGCTTTGTTGCTTGGGTCCAGCGAGAAGCTATGCGTCGCCTCGTCGTAGGTGATGCCGGGCGGCGGATTTTTCGGATCGAAGGCGTAGACGTTCGGATCGCCGCCGGCTCCGCCTGGTGTGAGGCCCGTTGTGAGGTCGGATGTGGTGGGTGATGCGTCGTTCAGCGTGGTGATTTGCCCCTCCAGCCCGGCTGGCATCGCCACGACGGTGGCGGGGTCGCTCGACGTGCCGCCTGCGCTGAAGACCACCGTGAGCACATCGTCTGTGTCCACGTCTTCGATGTTGACAAAGGCGTCCAGCGTGGAGACGGCACCATCTTCTGTGGCCGAACCCGTGACGGCACGCACGACCTGGGGCGCGTCGTTGGTGCCGGTGACGACCCACTGCACGGAATTCGAGGTGGTGGTCAGCCCGTCGGAGATGCCATAGTTCACGACGACTGTCGTTTTCACGCCCTCGCCTAAAGTCTGGTACTCCGGGTGCCGCGGATCCAAAGTGAACATGTGCGTGTCTGCGTCGTACGTCACGCCTGCCGGCAGCGTCTGCGGCACATTGATCACTTGCAGTTCGGTGTCGTTGTCCACGTCGGAGGCGCCGGCCAAGGCATCGAGTGGAACGGGCTTTGCATCCTCATCGGCGGAGTTCGAAACAGTCCCTTTAACGACGGGCGCATCGTTGGTGCCGGTGATGGTGATCGTTACGTCCTGTGTGGCCGTCCCGCCTTTTCCATCGCTGACCGTGACGGTGAAGATTTCGGTCTGGATCTCTCCCTCGGCCAGCGACTGCACTTTGGAGACGGTGCCGTTGGTACCGTTGTCTAGGGTGTAGGTCCACACACCGTTGGCGGCCACGGAGAAGCTGCCATAGACGCCGGTGGCGTCGCCGCTGTAGGTCAGCGCAGCGTTGTTGTCGATGTCGATGTCGGTGGCAGTGACCGTGCCGCTCACGACCAAGGTGCCGTCTTCCTTCACCGCGCCGGCTTGCACGTCACTGGTGATCACCGGCGCGTCATTGGTGCCGGTGATGGTGATCGCTACGCTCTGCGTGGCCGTGCCGCCTTTGCCATCGCTGACCGTGACGGTGAAGGTTTCAGTCTGAATCTCACCCTCGGCCAGTGACTGCACTTTGGAGGCTGTGCCGTTGTTGCCGTTGGCCAGGGTGTAGGTCCACTTGCCGTTGGCGGCCACGGAGAAGCTGCCATAGACGCCAGTCGCGTTGCCGCTGTAGGTCAGCACGTCGCCGGTATTGGCGTCGGTGGCAGTGACCATACCGCCCACGACCAAGGTGCCGTCTTCTTGCACCGCGTCAGCCTGGGGACCACTGGTGATCACCGGCGCATGGTTCAAGGTGGTCAACACCGGCGCAATGACGACCACTTTCTCGGTCATCGCCACTTGCAGCTTCGCGCCGTTGCCGAAGTCAAAGACAAAGTCCTTCGAGCCCGAGTTGGGCAGGTTGCCGTTGGCTGCCTTGTACTGGTCCACCATCGCCTTGAATTGGGCAATGCGCTGGGCCAACGTGGCCTCGAAGGAGGACCAGCTGGCTTGGGTCCACTGGGTGTACTTCGAGAAATCAAGGACAAGGGTGTCCGACCCCGATCCGCCGTTGTAGTAGTCGACCACGCGGGCTTCATTGGCGTAGGTGTAGATGAGCGTGTCGTTGCCTGCGCCCGCGTCGATGGTGTCGCTTCCCAGGCCGCCGTCGATGGTGTCGTTGCCGGCGCCGGCAAAGATGATGTCGCGGCCCGAGCCGCCGTCGATGGTGTCATTGCCGCTGCCGGCAAAGACGATGTCGTTGCCGGCCCCGGCATTGATGGTGTCGTTGCCGCCGCCGGAGAAGATGATGTCGTTGCCGGCGCCGGAATTGATGGAGTCATTGCCGCCGCCGGCAAAGATGAGGTCGCTGCCGTCGGTGCCTGTAGGGCCAGAGGTGATGGTGGTCATGACGCTGTTTTCCAGAGAGATCAGGGTTGGAGGAGGCGGGCCTGAAAGACGTCGGGGTGCTTTCGGCCCAGTGCTTCACTTCGTACAGCAGAGAGAACCTTGGTTGTACTGAAGAGGTCAAAACAAGTCAACCATCTATCAGAAATTAATTAAAAAATATGCTTACGGCCGCCGCCCCCTCGCTCTGCGCCCCTTGGCCGGCCCTGCGTTCAGCCCAAGAGCCGCTGACGCGCCTTTACCGCCGGTTTACGGCCGCTTGGCCTGCGGGTCACGCGTGCAGGGCAGGCCCTCGATACCATCGGCCGATGCAGCGGCTCCTCATGATCGAAGACGACGCCCGCCTTGCCGGCATGGTCGCGGACTACCTGGCGGCGGCCGGCTTCGCGGTCGACCACGCGCCTGACGCCACGCGCGGGCTAGACGCGCTGGCCGTGCCGCCGCAAGCCCTGCCCGACCTCGTCATCCTGGACTTGATGCTCCCCGACCTCGACGGCCTCGAGGTGTGCCGCCGCCTGCGCGCCCTACCCGGCGAGGCCGGCCGGGTGCCGGTGCTGATGCTCACCGCCAAGGGCGACCCGATGGACCGCGTCATCGGCCTGGAGGTGGGGGCAGACGATTACCTGCCCAAGCCTTTTGAGCCACGCGAATTGCTGGCGCGCATTCGCGCCATCCTGCGGAGGCGGCATGTGCCCTTGGCGGATGGGACGGTTGACCCTCAAGCGGGCGAGCCGCCCTTGCGTTTTGGCTCGCTGGAAATCGACCGGGCCGGCCGGCGCGTGAGCGTCGGCGGCCAATCCGCCTCACTCACCGCCTACCAGTTCGACCTGCTGCTGGCGCTGGCCGGGCGCGCTGGGCGGGTGCTGACCCGCGACCAGATCATGGAGGTGGTGCGCGGGCGCGAGCTCGAGGCCTTCGACCGCTCGATCGATGTGCACATGGGCCGCATCCGCGCAGCCATCGAGGCAGACCCGAAGAACCCGCGCCGCATTCTCACCGTGCGCGGGGTGGGCTACGTGTTCGCCCGCGAACAAGACTGAGGCGGCCGCCCTCCGCCCTCCGCCCTCCGCCCTCCGCCTGACGCACACCCATGGCTCCAAACAACCCCCCGCGCCGATTCTCCGGCCTCCCGCTATACCTGCGCATCTGGCTGGCGGTGGTGGGCGCGGTGCTGGTGATCACCCTGGCCTTCGCCTGGCTCTGGCGGGCCAATGCCGACGAGGCGCCCTCGGGACTGCGAGGGCGGGAGCGCGAGATCATCCTGCGCGACGCCAACGGCGAGGTACTGGGACGCACACGCAGCCGCCCGGTCTTCGTGCCGGGGCACGGCGTCGAGTTTGCGGTGCCGATGGAAGACGGGCGCACAGTCATCGTGCACATCCCGCCGCGCGAACGGCCTGACGAGGAGCGCGGGCCCGAGAGCCGCGGCGCTCCGGCGGGCGACAACCGGCCCGTCCCCGGAAGCCTGTCTGGCATGCACCGCGGCGGGCCTCCCATGCTCGGCCCGGCGCCGCCCTCACGCCCGTGGCTGCGCGGCACCAACGGCCTGCTGATCATGCTGGCGGTGGTCGCCCTGGCAGTGGCAGTCGGCAGCTACCCCATCATCCGCCGCCTCACCCAGCGGCTCGAGGCCCTGCGCGCCGGGGTCGAGCGCTGGGGCGAGGGTGACCTGAAGGCGCGGGTCGACGAATCCGGCCATGACGAGGCCGCTTTTCTGGCGCGCCGCTTCAACCGGGCGGCGGCGCGGGTGGAGCAATTGGTGAACAGCCACAAATCGCTGCTGGCCAATGCCTCGCACGAGTTGCGCTCGCCGCTGACGCGCATCCGCATGGGCCTGGCGCTGCTGGGGCCGCAGACCGATGACCGCGTTCGGGCCGAGCTCGAACGCAATATCGAAGAGCTCGACCAACTGGTCGGAGAAATTCTGCTCGCCAGCCGCCTGGACATGCCGGGCGCAGAGATCGGTACGCCCGAGGCGGTGGACCTCATGGGACTGGCCGCGGAGGAGTGCGCCAGGACAGGCGCTCGGCTGGAAGTCCGGCCGACCCGCGCGCCCTTGGTGCTGCAGGGTCAGCCCCGGCTGCTGCGCCGGGTGCTTCGCAACCTGCTGGAAAACGCCCACCGACATGGCGCAGGCGAGGTGGAAATGGCGCTGGCGCGTGAGGATGGCGCTGGCGGCGCGTCCGCGCAAGCGGTACTGCGGGTCTGCGATCGCGGCCCCGGCGTGCCGGAGGCACAGCGCGAACGCATCTTCGAGCCCTTCTACCGCTTACCCGGCGCCAGCGAACACGCCGGTGGCGTGGGCCTGGGTCTGGCCCTGGTGAAGTCCATCGTGGAGCGCCATGGCGGCACGGTGCGCTGCGAGGGCCGCGAAGGCGGCGGGGCCTGCTTTGAGGTGCGATTGCCGCTTGCCGGGGCCGCTGCGGGGACCTAGAATTTAGCGCTAAATCTAGCGCCGAATTTGGAGCCATTATGGAAGCCATCCACGCCGATCTGTCGGTGAGCATGTCGGAGTTCAAGAAGAACCCGGCCGCCGTCTTGCGCGCGGCCAAGCGGCGTCCGGTGGCCGTACTCAATCACAACCGCGCAGCGTTCTACATGCTCGAACCCCAGCTGTTCGAGGCCTTGCTCGAGGAACTCGCCGACCAGGACCTGCTGCGCAAAGTCACCCAGCGTCTGGCAGATGTAGACAAGGCCGTTGAGGTCCGTCTTGACGAGCTCTGAGCACGCGAGCAGCCAGAAGTACAGACTGTTCTTTCTCCCTGCGGCGCTCGAAGAGTGGAGCCGCCTCGACGGCTCCGTGCGCGAGCCTCTCAAAAAGTTGCTGGCCAAGCGGCTGGACCAGCCCCATGTTCCCGGCGGCCGGCTGCATGGCACCCTCTCGACTTGCTACAAGATCAAATTGCGCAAGCAGGGCGTGCGTCTGGTCTACACCGTACAGGAAGCGCGCCTCATCGTGCTGGTCCTGGCCGTGGACCGCCGCGAGGACTCAGCCGCCTACCAATCGGCGCTGGCCCGGCTGCAATCGATCGTCAATTGATCGGAAATGCCCTGCGCAAAGGTTTCGCGCCTCAAGCCGACGGGGCCGGGACCGAGTCCGAGGGCATCGCAGGCAGGGCCTGCAAGCCCGCTAGCGCCTGCAGCGCCCGCGCCGGATCGAGGTCGGTCATGCAGCGCTGGTGCCCCAGCGGGCATTCGCGCTCGAAGCAGGGCGCGCAATCGAGCGGCGGCTGATAGGCGGGATCATCCTTGAGCCAGATCACCGTCGCGGCGTCACTGAGGGGCGGCGTGTGCAGTGGGCTGGAAGAACCGAACAGGGCGACCTGCGGCCGGCCGAAGGCCGCTGCCACATGCATCAGGCCCGAGTCGTTGCTCACCATGGCGCGGGCGCCGGCAATCAGCGCGAAGGCCTCGGCCAACGAGGTGCGGCCCGCAAGCTGGCGGCAGCGGTCTGGCGCACCCGCAGCCGCCACCGCCTGGGTGATTTCTTCGCAGACCTCACCGTCCTTGGCAGACCCGAGCAAGAGCACCGGCGCATCGAGCTGCGTGGCCAGCTGTGCGTAGTGCGCCGAGGGCCAGCGCTTGGAGGGACCAAACTCTGCGCCCGGCGCAAAGACGTAGTAGCCGCTGACCTCCAGCCCTTGGGCCGCAGCAACCCGGGCCGCCTCGCCCTCGGCCAGCGCCAGGCGCGGTCGGTCGGCTTCGACGCCAGGCTCGCCGGCGAGCGCCGAGTAAAAGGCCACCATCGGCGGCTTGCCCTTGGGGTTCTTGAGGCGGTGGGTAAGCAGGCCCACACGGGCCTCGCCCAGGTAGCCCACGCGGCGCGGGATGCTGGCCAAAAAAGGAAGCAGCGCACTCTTGAGGGAGTTGGGCAGCACGTAGGCGGTGTTGAAGCGGCCCTCGAGTTCGCGCGCGAGGCGGCGCCGCTCACGCAGCTGCAGGCCACCGTGCTGGAAAGGAAACTCCACCACCTCGGCGACCTGCGGCATGGCGCGGTAGACCGGCGCCACCCAGGGCAGCGCTCCGACAGTGAGCCGCTCGCCGCGGGCATGCAGCCGGCGCATGAGGGGCTCGGTCATGACCGCGTCGCCGATCCACTGCGGCGCGATGACCAGGCTGGCCGTGCCCGGGGCGGTCGTGTTCATTCGGGAGGCGCTCATGGAGAAGGAAAAACGCCCCGGGGCAGGTCAGCCGGCCGGGGCGGAGTGGGTAGATCGGCTGGCCTCAGTGGCCGCCGTCGAAATGCTCGCCGGCGGCCAGCCGGTACACCGTGCCGCAATAGGCACAGCGGGCCTGGCCGGTGCTGGCCACATCGAGGAAGACGCGTGGGTGGCCATTCCACAGCTTCATGCCGGCCTGAGCACTGGGGCAGAAGACGCCGCCGTTGCCGTTGAGGTCACCGGCCTTGAGCTCGACGACGGTTTCCTGGCGGGTGGTGGCGGTGGTCATGGCGTGCCGGTCCTCAAACCTGGGTGAGCCAGTGGGCGTACTTGGGGTTGCGGCCGCTCACGATGTCGAAGAAGGCCGTCTGGATCTTCTCGGTGATGGGGCCGCGCGAGCCGATACCGATTTCGACACGATCGAGCTCGCGGATCGGGGTCACTTCAGCGGCAGTGCCGGTGAAGAAGGCCTCGTCGGCGATGTAGATCTCGTCACGGGTGATGCGCTTTTGCACCAACTCGATGCCCAGGTCTTGGCAAATGTGAACCACGGTGTTGCGCGTGATGCCGTTGAGGGCGCCCGCGGACAGGTCGGGTGTGTAGACCTTGCCGTCCTTGACCACAAAAATGTTCTCGCCGGCTCCTTCGCTCACGAAGCCGGAGACATCGAGCAGCAGCGCCTCGTCATAGCCGTCGTCAAGCGCCTCCATGTTGGCCAGGATGGAGTTGGTGTAGTTGCTCACCGCCTTGGCCTGCGTCATCGTGATGTTGACATGGTGGCGGGTGTAGCTGGAGGTTTTGACGCGGATGCCGCGCTTGAGCCCTTCTTCGCCGAGGTAGGCGCCCCAGGCCCAGGCGGCCACCATCAGGTGGATCCGGTTGCCACGGGGGGACACGCCCAGTTTTTGCGAGCCGATCCAGGTGAGCGGACGCAGGTAGCAGCTCTCCAGCTTGTTGGCGCGAACCACCGCACGCTGCGCCTCGGACACCTGCTCCTTGGTGAAGGGGATAGCCATGCGCAAAATTTTGGCGCTGTTGAACAAGCGGTCCGTGTGCTCGGCCAGGCGGAAGATGGCGGTGCCCTTGTCGGTCTTGTATGCGCGGACCCCCTCAAAAGCGCCGCAACCGTAATGCAGGGTGTGGGACAGGACGTGAATCTTGGCGTCGCGCCACTCCACCATCTCACCGTCCATCCAGATCTTGCCGTCGCGGTCGTCCATGCTGGGAATGGCGCTCATGTCTTTTCCTTTGGCGTCGGGATATGCAAAACGACAATTCTAGTGTGCGGCCGGCCCCCCCCGGGGCTCGGCCGGCGCTGCCGGAGCAAGCGCCTCGCCCGCCTCAGGCACCTCGCCCGAGGCGTCGTCCTCGGGCCGCCAGAGTTTCCAGCGCAGGAGCCGGCCGTTCACCAGCTCGCAGGTCACGTGTGAGCCGCCGGTGTCCGTCCATCGGTACACCTCAGGCTCCTCTCCTTCAGGGGACTGGCGCACACCCAGAGCCTTGGTCAGGGCCATGATGTGCAGCAGGTTCACGCCCGGGCGCAGCTTGGCGTTGAGCATGACGGCGCTGGCAACATGACCGACCGGCCTGTCGGTCGCCTGCTTCATCACATGCACCATGCGGTTGAAGTGCAGCAGCACCCACATCACGCCGCCGCTCAGTACAGCGGCAACGCCGGGCCAGCCATAGGAGTTCCAGGCAAAAGCCAGGAAGGCCAATGCGGCGAGGGGATAAACAATACGACGCCAGTTCATGCCCCGCATTGTCTCCGTTCGGCGAAGGGCCACGGCTGTGACGAATGCGAAGGCCCTGAAATCGGCCCGATTGATCAGGTGAGCCCGGTGCCGGACGCCTGTGGAACTGGAGCGACCACCCCGCAGTGGAGGCAGTAATGCGCGAACGCGCTTTTTCGGGTGCGGCAGGCCCCGCAGCGATCAAACAGGCCGATGCCACAGTGGGGGCAGAAATCGCCGCTATCGTCCTTGAGATTGGCCGCCCGCTCGCAACCGGGGCACAGGCTCTGGGAGAGCCGGGCCAGCGCGGCGTCATAGGGCAGCGCTTTGCGCCGCTGACTGTCCGGCTGCGCCTCGGCCTGGCGCTGCCGCTGGAGGTAGCGCTCGAGGGACACGATGGCCTGGCGGCCGATGATGACGGTGAGCAACACCCCCACCGCATAGCGCACGTAGACCCCGTAGCTGGGGAGGTAGGGAACCAGCTCGACGAAAAAGGTGAAGGCAGCAAACAGCGCGAACCCCCAGACGAACGGCCACCAGCGGCCCTGCCGGTGACGCCACAACAGCCACCCCGCCACCCCGAGCAGAGGCAAGGTCAACGCCAGACGGTAGAGGAAGACGCGCAATTCCAGATGGCGTTGCTCCGCAGCCAAGGCCTTGCCGGCCGCCTCCTCGTGCTGCTCCAGGTCGCGGCGCAGGCCGGCCTCTCGTTGCTGCGCGTCGAGCAGCTCCTGCCTGCGACGCTGTACGGTGGCCTCGGCCTCACGCAAGGCCTGCTGCAGCGGATCGAGCCGGCGGGTGCGTCCCAACACCTCCGGGTCCTGGTCTTGGCGCTGGGTCGCCTGGCGGGCTGCCAACCAGCTCTCCAGGCCCTGGCGCGCGGCACGCAACTCGGCCGTCGCCGCCTGCTGCCCCAGCTGCGCCTGTGCCAACGCCTCCTGCGCCTCTTTCTGCTGCGTGCGGGCCTGCGCCATCTGGCCCTCCAGCCGCCGGACCAGTGCCCGGTCGGTGAAGTCGGCCAATTGGCGGCGGCTCTCGATCTTGGGCAGGTCACCCACCAGCGCCCCGCCGAGCCCGATCAAAAAGCCGGCGAATAAAAGTGCGAGCAACCACAGGCCGCGGCGAAACCATTTCTCGGGAAGTCGCATGGTCTGCGTCATGACAAACCTCCCTCACGCGCCGATGCGGTGAAATTTTTTTTCATTCGGGATCCTCCGAGGCTTCCAGGCCTGATTCTGAGGAGCCGATCCTGCAGGGACTTACGGCGCGCCAGGTCGCAGTGAACTGACAGCGCCTTGGCGAAAAGACCGGTGGCAGCCTCAGGCCAGCGAGCGCACCACTTCCATCGCCTCTTCAATGCGGTCGACCGGGTGGATGGTCAGGCCCTCGAGGTCACGGCTGCCCTTTTTCGGGGCGTTGGCGCGCGGCACCACCGCCACCGAAAAGCCCAGTTTGGCCGCCTCGCGCAGGCGCTCCTGGCCGCGCGGCGCGGGCCGCACCTCGCCCGCCAGGCCCACCTCGCCAAAGGCGATGAAGCCCTTGGGCAAGGCTCGGCCGCGCAGGGAGGAGGTGATGGCCAGCATCACCGCCAGATCGGCCGCCGGCTCGCTGATACGAACGCCGCCGACGGCGTTGACGAAAACATCCTGGTCGTAGCAGGCCACGCCGGCATGGCGGTGCAGCACCGCCAGCAGCATGGCCAGGCGGTCACGGTCGAGGCCCACCGACAGCCGGCGCGGGCTGGGCCCGCCGGTGTCGACCAGGGCCTGGATCTCGACCAGGAGCGGGCGCGTGCCCTCCAGGGTGACCAACACGCAGCTGCCCGGCACGGGCTCGGTGTGCTGCGAGAGAAAGATGGCGCTCGGGTTGGCCACCCCCTTGAGCCCCCGCTCGGTCATGGCGAAGACGCCAATCTCGTTGACGGCACCGAAGCGGTTCTTGATCGCCCGCACCAGCCGGAAGCTCGAGTGTGTGTCGCCCTCAAAATAAAGCACCGTGTCGACCATGTGCTCGAGCACGCGCGGCCCGGCGAGCGCACCCTCCTTGGTCACGTGGCCTACCAGCACGATGCAGGTGCCGCTGGCCTTGGCAGCGCGGGTCAGGTGGGCCGCGCATTCGCGCACCTGGGCCACCGAGCCGGGGGCGGAGGTGAGCTGGTCGGAGTACACCGTCTGAATGGAGTCGATCACCGCAACCGCCGGCCGGGTGTTGGCCAGCGTGGCCAGGATCTTTTCCAGATTGATCTCGGCCAGCACTTTGACCTGCGAATGGTCCAGGCCCAGCCGGCGCGAGCGCAGCGCCACCTGGGCGCCAGACTCCTCGCCGGTGACGTAAAGCGTGGGGATCTGGGCGCGCTCGAGGTTGTCCAGGGCCTGCAGCAGCAGGGTGGACTTGCCGATGCCGGGGTCGCCGCCAATGAGCACCACCCCGCCTTCAACGATGCCGCCACCCAGCACCCGGTCCAGCTCGTCGATCCCGGTGGGCGCCCGGCTCACCTCGGTGGCCTCGATGTCGGCGAGCACCGTCACCGGGGTCGACTTGGCCAGCGCGGCGAAGCGGTTCTTGCCGCCACCCGCGGGGGCATCGGGCACGGTCTCGACCAGCGTGTTCCAGGCCTCGCAATGCGGGCACTTGCCGAGCCAGCGCGGGCTCGAGCCGCCGCATTCGGTGCAGCTGTAGACGGTCTTTTCCTTAGCCATGGGGCATTGTCGATGCAAACGGAAGCCGAGAGCGGATCGCGATGCCCCTGGGCTGTCGCCGCCTAGGATGCGGCCCGTTCGCGTCCGACGGAAAACCTCCTCACGCTTCGTACTCTGATCAAGCCGCCGGGTCGACCTGCACCGGCACCCGCGGCGCCACTGCGCACATGAGCTCGTAGCCCACGGTTCCGCCGGCATGTGCCACCTCGTCGATGGACAGCACCCGGCCGTTGGCGGCGAGGCCCCAAAGCGTGACCTCGCTACCGAAGCCGGCCTCTGGCAGTTCGGTGAGGTCGACGGCGATCATGTCCATGCTGACCCGGCCCAGGGTGCGGGTACGCCGCCCCTGCACCAGCACCGGCGTGCCGGTGGGGCAGTGCCGTGGGTAGCCGTCGGCATAGCCGCAGGCCACGATGCCGATGCGCATCGCGCCCGGGGCGCTGAAGGTGGAGCCATAGCCCACGGTGTCGCCCGCCTGCAGGGCCTGCACCCCAATCACGCGCGAGGACAGCGTCATGGCCGGTATCAGGCCCCAGTGGGCGATGTCGTGTGCAGGAAAGTCCGGCGAGCTGCCATAGATGGCGACGCCTGGCCGCACCCAATCCGCAGCCAGATGGGGCAGGTCCGGGGCGGCGGCATGGCGCAGGATCGCCGCGCTGTTTGAAAGACTGCGCTCGCCCGGCAGGTCGCGCGTGGCCGCGTCGAAGACGCGCACCTGGTGCGCTACGCCCAGCGGGCCGTCGGCGTCGCTGAAATGCGTCATGTGCGTGATTTCTTCGACCTGGGGCAAGGCGTTGAGGCGCGCCCAGGCATTGCGGTAGGCCGCGGGTCGCAAGCCCAGGCGGTTCATGCCCGAGTTCATTTTGAGAAAGACCCGATGCGGCGTGTGGGTCTTGTGCAAGGCCAGCATGTCGATCTGCTCCTCACAGTGCACCACATGCCACAGGCCCAGGCGCGAGCACAGCTCCAGGTCACGGGTTTCAAACGCGCCCTCCAACAACAGCAGGGGGCCGCGCCAGTCGAGCGCGCGCAGGCGGCTCGCCTCGTCGAGATCGAGCAGCGCGAAACCGTCGACGCCGCGAAGGCCCTCGAGGGCGCGCTCAATCCCGTGGCCGTACGCGTTGGCCTTGACCACACCCCAGACGCGGGCATCGGGGGTCTCGGCACGCAAGCGTGCCAGATTGGCGCGCAGGGCCTCTGGGTGGACAGTAACCTGGATGGGGCGGGGCATAAACCCAAATTGTGGCACCACGGCGCGTGATATAACCCGCCCACCTTCTGGAGACGGCAACCCCGTCGCAGCCCGCACGCGGGGCCGCGGCCGAACAAGAATGAAGCGCGGCTTTTACACCATCATGTCGGCGCAGTTTTTCAGCTCGCTGGCCGACAACGCTTTGTTTGTGGCTGCGGTGGAACTGCTCAAGTCAGGCGGCGCGCCCGAGTGGCAGCGCGCTGCGCTGGTACCCATGTTCGCGCTGTTTTACGTGGTGCTCGCGCCCTTTGTGGGCGCCTTTGCCGACGCCATGCCCAAGGGCAAAGTGATGTTCATCAGCAATGCGATCAAGGTCGTCGGTTGCCTGATGATGTTGTTCGGTGGCCATCCGCTTATTGCCTACGCTGTCGTGGGCCTGGGCGCAGCGGCCTACTCACCGGCCAAGTACGGCATCCTCACCGAGTTGCTGCCGGTCTCGCAGCTGGTGAAGGCCAACGGCTGGATCGAGGGCCTGACGATCGCCTCGATCATTCTGGGCATTCTCCTTGGCGGGCAGCTTGTGGGGCACGCCGTGGCAAGTCACCTGCTGGCGATGGACCTGCCCGTGTTCGACACCGGCATTGACACCGCTCCCGAGGCGGCCATCTCGATCCTCATTGCCGTCTACGGCCTGGCCGCCTGGTTCAACACCCGCATTCCCCACACCGGCGTGGCCATGCGGCCTATCCCCAGCAACCCGCTGGCGCTGGTGCCCGATTTCTTCTCGTGCAACACGCGTCTGTGGCGCGACAAGCTGGGCCAGATTTCCCTGTCCACGACCACTCTGTTCTGGGGCGTGTCAGGCAACCTGCGCTACATCATCCTGGCCTGGAGCGCTGCTGCCCTGGGCTACAGCACCACCCAGGCCTCGGCCCTGACCGGCGTGGTGGCCCTCGGCACAGCGGTCGGTGCCGTGGTGGCCTCGATGCGGATGCGTTTGGACATGGCGACCAGCGTCATGCCCCTGGGGATCGCCATGGGACTGCTGGTGGTGCTGATGAACTTCATCAGCAACGTCTGGGTCGCCGCGCCCTTCCTCATACTGCTGGGCGCGCTCGGAGGCTTCCTGGTGGTGCCGATGAATGCGCTGCTGCAGCACCGCGGACACAACCTCATGGGCGCTGGACGCTCGATCGCGGTGCAAAACTTCAACGAGCAGGCCTGCATCCTGGCGCTCGGCGCGTTCTACACCATGTCCACGGGCTTTGGCCTGTCTGCCTTCGGCGCCATCACCGCATTCGGCCTGCTGGTGGCTAGCGTGATGTGGCTGATCCAGCGCTGGCATGCCAGCAACCTGGTGCGGCACAAGGACGAAGTCGACCACCTGCTCGAAATCGCCCGGCACGACAACGCCCATGGTTGAAAGGGGCAGCGGGCGGGCAGCCGCTGCACTGGTGCTCAACGCCCTGGTCTGGGGCTTGTCCTGGTGGCCCTTTCGCGAGCTACAGGCCTTGGGCTTGCATCCGCTGTGGGCCACGGGAGGCGTTTACCTTCTGTCTCTCATCGTGATGCTGGCCTTCCGGCCGCAGACCCTGAAGGAGTGCGCAGGGCACGCCGCCTTGTGGCTGCTGGCCCTCGTCGCCGGCCTGACCAATATTGGCTTCAACTGGGCGGTCTCCATCGGTGACGTGGTCCGCGTGGTGCTGCTGTTCTACCTGATGCCGGCCTGGTCGCTGCTGCTGGCCTGGCCTCTGCTGGGAGAGCGGCCCACCGTCTCTGGCCTGCTGCGCCTGGCACTGGCACTGGCCGGGGTGGTGGTGGTGCTCGACCCTGGCACGGGCGGCTGGCCCCTGCCCCAGGGGGCGGCCGACTGGCTGGCCCTGGGTGCGGGCTTTTGCTTCGCCTTCACCAACATTTTGCTGCGCAAGCTCGAGCAAGTACCGCCTTGGGCGCGGGTGCTGGCAATGTTTGGCGGCGGCCTGGTGATGGCCAGCGCCACCGCAGCGGCGGGATGGGGCGCAGGCCTGCTGCCGCCGCCCCTTTTGCCGGCGGCCGGAGTGCTGCTGGCCTTGATGCTGGGTCTGGCCTTCCTGGGCGGGAACATCGCTCTGCAATACGGCGCGGCCCGACTGCCTGCGGCAGCGACCTCGCTGATCATGCTGTCGGAGGTGGTGTTCGCCAGCCTTTCGTCGGTCGCGCTGGGCGCGGCAGATTTCAGCCCGCGCATCGCGCTGGGCGCCGGGCTCATCCTGCTGGCAGCTTTGTGGGCGTGTCTGCCCGCGCGACCCCGGCAGGCGACACAATGAGAGGCTTATGACGATGAATACCTCCACCATCTACGACTTCACCGTCCGCCAGATCGATGGCCGGGACCAGCCCCTGGCCGCCTGGCGCTCACAGGTCCTGCTGGTGGTCAATACCGCCAGTGCCTGCGGCTTCACGCCGCAGTACGCCGGCCTCGAGACTCTGCACCGCGACTACGGGGACCGGGGCCTGGTGGTGCTGGGGTTTCCCTGCAACCAGTTTGGCGCCCAGGAGCCGGGCAGCCACTCCGAAATCGCGACCTTCTGCGAAACGCGCTTCGGGGTCAGCTTTCCACTCATGGAAAAGGTCGAGGTCAACGGCGAGCAGGCGATTCCCCTGTACCGCTGGCTCAAAGCCGAAGCCCCCGGTCTGCTCGGGACACAGGCGATCAAGTGGAACTTCACCAAGTTCCTCGTCGGCCGTGACGGCCAGGTGATTCGCCGCTACCCGCCCACCGCCCGACCGGAGGCGATCCGCGCGGACATCGAGTCAGCGCTGGGGCAAGCGGCGCCCGCCTGAGGCCGAGTCAGATCAGGAGGCCAGGGCCTCGTCGAGCAACTCGACCCAATGCCGCACCGGCGTGTCGGTCCCCGATTGCAGATGGGTGATGCAGCCGATATTGGCTGAGGCAATGGCGGCAGGCTGCATCACGCCCAGGTGGCCTAGCTTGCGGTCGCGCAACTGGGTCGCGGTTCCCGGCTGAAGGACCGAGTAGGTGCCTGCGGACCCGCAGCACAGGTGAGCCTCCACCGGCGCCAGTTGCAGCTGGAAGCCCAGAGCCCCCAGGTGCTGCTCCACCCCGCCGCGCAGCTTCATGCCGTGCTGCAAGGTGCAGGGCGGGTGATAGGCGATGACGCCGGACGGCGGCCGCACCCGGTCTTTCAAGGCGGGCACGAGCTCGGGAAGCAGCTCACTCAGGTCGCGAGCCAGCGCGCTGATGCGGCGGGCCTTTTCGGCGTAGGCAGGGTCATCCTTTAGCAGGTGGCCGTACTCCTTGACCGTGACGCCGCAGCCGGAGGCATTGATCACCAGCGCCTCCACCTGACCCTGGTCCAGATAAGGCCACCAGGCGTCGATGTTGGCGCGCATCTGGGCGCGGCCGCCGTCCTGGTCGTTGAGGTGGAACTTGACCCCGCCACAGCAACCGGCGCTGGGAGCCGACAGCGCCTGAATGCCCGCAGCGTCGAGCACACGCCGGGTAGCCGCGTTGATGTTGGGGGCCATCGCCGGCTGGACACAGCCTTCCAGCATCAGCACCTGGCGTGCATGGGTGCGTGTGGGCAGGGCGCCCGCGGGCCGAGCAGCAGGCACCTTGGCCTGGAGCCCGGCGGGCAGCAGGCCACGCACCGCCTGGCCCAACTTCATCGCGGGGGCGAACAGGGGCGAGGGCAAGCCCTCCTTCAGCGCCCAGCGCAGCGCGCGCTGGGCCGGGCTCCGAGGCACACGGGCCTCGACGATGCGCCGGCCGATGTCGACCAGGTGACCGTACTGCACCCCGCTCGGGCAGGTGCTCTCGCAGTTGCGGCAGGTGAGGCAGCGGTCCAGGTGCAGCTGGGTCTTTTCCGTCGGTGCCTCGCCCTCGAGCACTTGCTTGATCAGGTAGATGCGGCCGCGTGGCCCATCGAGTTCGTCGCCGAAGATTTGGTAGGTCGGGCAAGTGGCGGTGCAAAAGCCGCAGTGCACGCACTTGCGCAGGATGGCCTCAGCCTCCAGGCCATCCGCCTGGTTCTGGAACTCGGGGGCAAGACGTGTCTGCATGAAAACTCAAATGCCGGGGTAGAGCCGACCGGGGTTGAGGATGCCGGCGGGGTCGAACTCCCGCTTGAGGTCGCGGTGGATGCGTTCCAGCGTTGGGGCCAGCGGAGCCAAGCGTCCGGGGCGGGCAGCGGCGGCGGGGCCACCGGCGATAAAAAGGGTCGCATGACCACCCACCGCCTGCGCGGCGCGGCGCAGGCCCTCGCCCTCGGCCGGCAGGGCGCGCACCCAGCGCTGGCCGCCATGCCACTCGATGTAGGGGGCGTCGGGCAGCGCCAGCACGGGCGCTGTCTGCGGCACCGACAGACGCCACAGATCCCGGTCGCCGCGCGCCTCGAACCAGGGCAGGCGCAGGTCGCGCGAGGCGGTCCAGTCAGACGCCACGTCACCCAAGCGCTCACCGCCCAGGCGCTGGCAGGCGGCGGCCACTGCGGCAACGGCCCCGCGCAGGCGCAGGTAGAGGGTAGGCACGCCCGCGTCGTCGACCCAGGCGCTGGCGTTCAGCGGCAGGCTTTGCCCGCCCCACTCGTTCAGGCGTCGCAGGGCTTCCTCCTGACTCATTTCGAAGCGCAGCGTGGCTTCGGCCGGCGCAACCGGCAGCACCTTGAGGCTCACCTCGGCGATCAGGCCCAGCGTGCCCATGGACCCCGCCAGAAGCCGCGAGACGTCGTAGCCGGCCACGTTCTTCATGACCTGCCCGCCAAAGACCAGCGTCTGGCCGCGGCCGTTGATGACTGTGGCGCCCAGCACGAAATCACGCACCGAGCCGACGCTGGCGCGGGCCGGGCCCGACAGGCCGGCGGCGACCATGCCGCCCACGGTGGCGCCCCCGCCAAAGTGCGGCGGCTCGAAAGGCAGGCACTGGCCCTGCGCGGCGAGAAGCGCCTCGAGCTGCGAAAGCGGCGTGCCGGCGCGGGCGGTGACCACCAGCTCGCTGGGCTCGTAACTGACGATGCCACTGAGATCAGCGGTTGAGAGGGTTTCACCGGCCTGCGCCGGCTCGCCGTAAAAGGCCTTGCTGCCACCGCCACGAATGCAAAGCGGCTGGCTCCGGGCGGCGGCATCGCGTATGCGCTCGGCCGCCTGCACCAGCGCCGAGGCTGCCTCGGACGCAGAGGACGCGGTGGCGGGAGCGGGCTCGGTGGGCAGGGCGGCGGCCGACATCATGGCCTCGATGTTATTCGCCCCGCAGGGGGTGGGCCGAGCGGCCGGGCAATGGCCCCTCGGACGAGCCATCTGCAAGCCCCGATGAGAGCGCTTGCGCAGGCACCGGTGCCGCCCGAGGCCCCGGGTCGGCGCAAAAATTGACCGGCAAGCCCGGCACCTCGACACGCGTCCACAGCACATGGCCGGACAGGGGGCATGCGGCCAGTTCGGCGGCCGAGCGGCCCTGGCGTGCGGTGGTGAGGTAGAGGGTGCGCAGGTCTTCGCCGCCAAAGCAGGGCATGGTGGGGCAGCGCACCGGTAGCGGCCAATCGGCAACGACCCGGCCATCTGGCGCCAGCCGCAGCAGTCGGCCGCCCTCGAACATGGCCACCCAATAGTGGCCCTCGGCATCGACCGCAGCGCCGTCGGGCCGGCCGCCGTAGCAGGCCGTGTCCCGGACCGGGTCGCCGCTGGGCGACCAGCCAGCCGGCTTGGGCGCGAAGCGATGAAACTCGCGCGGTCTGGTGAGGGTGCCGGTCAGCGGCTCGAGGTCCCAGGCACGGATCACGTGGTCCGGGGTATCCGACCAGTACAGCGTGCGCTCGTCGGGTGAAAAGGCCAGGCCGTTCCCGGTGGTCGCCCCACCGGCCCGGCGGGTCAGGCCCGGCGTGCCGCGCGGGTCGAAGCAATACAGGGCGGCCTCCGGCTTGTCACGCGGCTCGTAGATCGTGCCGACCCACAGCCGACCTTCGGCATCGGCTCGACCGTCATTGAAGCGGGTGGTGGCGGGGTCATACGGCGCAGCCACGAGCCGCTCAAGCGCGGCGCCCAAGCGCCTTGCGCGGAACAAGCCCTCGCGCAAGGCCAGCAGCAAACCGCCGCCAGCCACCGGCCCGATGCAACCGGGTTCGGACGGCAGGGACCAGCGCTGGTGGGCGCCGGTGGCGGCATCGGCCCTGCGCAGCGCACGGCCAGGAATGTCTATCCAGTAGAGCGCCGCCTCCTGAGGATGCCAAAACGGCGACTCGCCCAAAGCGTCCGGCGATTCGGTCAGTGGCGTCCAATTCAGGGATTTCATGAGGTTTGGTGGCATTGTGCACAGGCGCAATCGACGGCTGCTTCCTAGCATCGAGCCATGAACCCCTACGACGGACCCCTGCACACGGCGCTGATGCCCGACCCCTCCAAGACCGCTGCCAGCGCTGCCGGACCAGCCGCGCCAGCGCCTGCCGATCCCATCGCCAATTGCCCCGGACTGGCAGCGCTGCGGTCTGAGGCCGCCCGTTACGCCCTGCTGCTGCGGCTTGCGCCTGCGCTGCGCCATGAGGCGGCGGCACCCCTGCAACCGATCGCCATGGCGGCCAGCGTGCTCGAGCGGCGGCTGGCCGCGGACGCGCCCGATTTGGCGCCCATCCGTGACAGCGCGGTGCGGCTGGTGGCCTATGCACGGGCGGCGGCGCAAGGCGGCCTGGACCTGGTGAGTTGGCTGGCCCCTGATCGGGCGGCCCAGCTTCCGCTGGCGACCGTGGTGGAGCAGACACTTGCGCTGCTGGCCACGCCCATGGGCTTCGAGGGCTTCACCCTGGTGTCCCGGATCGACGAGGCGCTGGGTGCCCAGCCGGTCCCTGCGGCAGGGCTACGCCTTGTCCTGCCGGGGTGCCTGCTTTGGCTGGGCGATCAAGCGCCCGCGGGTGGGACCTTGTGCCTGGAGACTCGGGCACACGCCCTCACCCTGCATCTGGCAGCGGCAAGCGAAAGCGGAAATGAAAAAGCCGGCTCGCATCGCGAGCCGGCCTATCGGCGTTTGGGCTGGTCCGACATTCAGGCCTTGGGCCTGGGCGAGGGCCTGGACTTGAAGCGGGAGGGCGACGTCTTGGTGTTGACGCTGCCCGACCTGCCCTGAACCCATCAGCGGTGGTAGGCGGTTTCTCCGTGGCTGGAGATGTCCAGACCTTCGCGCTCTTCCTCTTCCGTGACACGCAGGCCGATGACCAGGTCAACGATCTTGTAGGCAACGAAGGCCACCACAGCGGTCCACACCACGGTGGTGAGCACCGCTTGGGCCTGGATCCAGACCTGGGCTGCGATGCCGGGGAAGTCGGCGGCGTCACCGCACTTGTTGGTCACGTAGTTGCAGATGCCCGTGCCGCCCAGCGAGGGGGAGGCGAACACGCCGGTCAGGAGCGCACCCACGATGCCGCCCACGCCGTGCACGCCGAACACGTCCAGCGAGTCGTCGGCACCCAGCAGGCGCTTCAGACCGCCCACGCCCCACAGGCAGATCAGGCCAGACAGCAGGCCGATGACGATCGCACCCAACGGACCGACAAAGCCGCAGGCTGGGGTGATGGCCACCAGACCAGCCACTGCGCCAGAGGCGGCGCCCAGCATGGAAGCCTTGCCCTTGAGCAGCGCTTCACCGGCGATCCAGGCCAGGGTCGCGGCAGCCGTCGCCACCAGGGTGTTGACGAAGGCCAGGGCGGCGACGCCGTTGGCTTCCAGGTTGGAGCCGGCGTTGAAGCCGAACCAGCCCACCCACAGCAGCGAGGCACCGACCATGGTCAGGGTCAGGCTGTGCGGGGTCATGGACTCCTTGCCGTAGCCGATGCGCTTGCCCACCACGTAGGCACCCACCAGGCCAGCCACACCCGCGTTGATGTGCACCACGGTGCCGCCGGCGAAGTCCAGCGCGCCCTTGGCCCACAGCCAGCCCGCACCGGCCGTGACCTTCTCGAGCGAAGCGGCGTCGGTGATGGCGTCCGGGCCGTCCCAGTACCAGACCATGTGTGCAATCGGCAGGTAGCTGAACGTGAACCACAGCACCACGAACAGCAGCACCGCGGAGAACTTGATGCGTTCTGCGAAGGCGCCGACGATCAGCGCGCAGGTGATGGCCGCAAAGGTGGCCTGGAAGGCGACGAAGGTCAGCTCCGGAATCACCACGCCCTTGCTGAAGGTTGCGGCGACAGAGTCCGGCGTGATGCCCTTGAGGAACAACTTGTCGAGTCCGCCGATGAACGGTGAGCCGCTGGTGAACGCCACGCTGTAGCCGTAGACCACCCAAAGCACGTAGATCAGCGACGAGATCACGAAGACCTGCATCAGCACCGACAACATGTTTTTGCTTCGCACCAGGCCGCCGTAGAACAAGGCCAGGCCGGGGATGGTCATGAGGATCACCAGCACGGTGGCGACCGTCATGAACGCGGTGTCACCCTTGTTGGGCGTGGGCGTGGCGGCGGCTTCGGCCGCTGCCGCAGGAGAAGCTGCCGCAGCAGGCGCTTCAGCGGCAGCAGGTGCCGCAGCCGGGGCGGAGGCCGGCTGCGCCAATGCGGCGCCGCCTCCGGTCAGAAGGCCGAGCCCGAGGGCCAGGCAGATGAGAAATTTCTTCATGACTTGTGTTCTCCGTGTCTGCTGCTCAGAGGGCTTCCTTGCCGGTTTCACCGGTGCGGATGCGGACGACTTGCTCGACGTCGTAGACGAAAATCTTTCCGTCGCCGATCTTTCCGGTGCGGGCGGCGCCTTCGATGGCTTCGATGACGCGGTCAACCAGCTCCTCGGAGACGGCGGCCTCGATCTTGACCTTGGGCAGGAAGTCAACGACGTACTCGGCTCCGCGATAGAGCTCGGTGTGGCCTTTTTGGCGGCCGAAGCCCTTGACCTCGGTGACGGTGATGCCCTGCACACCGATGCCCGAGAGGGCCTCGCGGACCTCGTCGAGCTTGAAGGGCTTGATGATGGCGGTGACCAGTTTCATGGTGTCCCTCGCGAGGTGAAAGTTAGAAGGAGTACTTGGCGCCGATGACGACGCCGGCCTTACCAACTTCCTTGCCGCCCCAGGTGTAGCCAGCGGGCTTGGCGTTGGTCGATACAGCCATCAGGGACATGGAAAAGCCCTGCCCCAGGTCCTTGGCCAGCGAGACCGAGTAGTCGGTGTAGCTGAGCGCGGGAGAGTTCGCCACGATCTGGCGGCCCACGTGCGGGGTCAGGGTGAAACCACTGCCCAGGTCGAAGTTAGCGGCCAGGTCGTAGTACATGCTGCCCTTGCTGTTCAAATTGCCGAACAGGTTGGTGGTGCTGTAGGAGGCCTTGAGAGTCGCCACGCTGTAGGAAGCCGCGGCATAGAGCTCGGCGGTGTTGGCATTGCTGTACACGCCGCTGCCGCCCGTTTTTTCAAGGGTGTTGGTCAAGTACTGGTACAGCAGTGCGCCCACGTCGACACCGACGTCGCCCGCACTGAACTTGTAGCCGCCGTAAATGTCGAGCTCGACCGGGCCTTTGACAGGATTGGCAGTGGTGCTGTTGTCCTTGATCCACTTGATGGTGGAGCCCCAGGCGCCAAGGTAGAGACCGCTCTTGTGAGCGAAGTCAGCACCGCCCTGAACAGCAGGCAAAAGACGGGTCTGCGAAATGCCGCGGTAGCGATAGTCGGTCACCAGACCCGCGTTGTAGCTCAGGGTGAAGTCGGGCGCGGGCGCTTTGGCAGCGGCAGGCGCTGCAGTTTGGGCCTGAGCTGCGGCGCTGACGACCAAAGTGGCCAGAAGGACGGTGGACTTGATCTTCATGAAACTTCTCCTTGAACGCTTGAAATTGAAAAAATGACAACTCGGTTAAGCAGAAGCCGTGCCACCAAGCCCACACAGGACCGGAGGGGACTGCGACCAAGGCTTAGGCTCCCAGAAGGTGCGCGGGGCAAGCGGCAAGCCCGGGCCGCGCACCAGTTGGGTGCGCCGACGCACGTTTGGCTACACCTCTTGCTAGCATGCCGAGGCAGGGGGGTCTGGGTCATGAGCCTGGCATTGGTGCGCAGCCGCGCGTTGCTGGGTCTGGAGGCCCGGCCGGTCACCGTCGAGGTGCACCTGGCCCCGGGCCTGCCGGCATTCCATCTGGTCGGACTGGCCGACACGGAGGTCAAGGAGTCCCGCGAGCGGGTGCGGTCCGCCTTGCTCACCTGCGGCCTCGAGTTCCCCCACAACCGGCGCATCACGGTCAACCTGGCCCCGGCCGACCTGCCCAAGGATTCGGGTCGCTTCGACCTTCCGATCGCCATTGGCATCCTGCTGGCCAGCGGCCTGCTCGATCCAGCCAAGGCGGCCGACTTTGAATTTGCAGGTGAGCTCTCACTCTCGGGAGATCTCCGGCCAGTTCGAGGTGCGCTGGCCATGAGTTTGGCCTTGGCGAGGGAGGCGCGGCTGACAGATCCGAGCCTTGCCCCACCTGCAGAAGCGGGGCGGGAGGCCGATCCGATGGCACCGCCGCCCCGGCCAACGCGGCTGGTGCTCCCGCCTGGCAGCGCCGAGGAGGCGGCCCTGGTGCCCGGTGCCAGCGTCTGGCGAGCCCGGCACCTGATGGATGTGGTCCTGCATCTTCAGCCTGCGGACCGAGCCCCGCCCGGGACGGCCCACCCGCCAGCCGAGGCACAGAGCGGGATCGAGGCTGAGGCCTTGGCCAGCGCGGGCGCGGGCACCTGCGCGGACGGCCCGCCCTCAACTGAGCGGGCCCCCGGGGCGGCACCCGGCACCAAAGGGGAGGTCCGATCCGGCTGGTGCCGGATGGCGCCAGCCGCGCCCCAGGCGCGTGGCGAGGACCCCGACCTGGCCGATGTCCGCGGTCAGGCCGCGGCGCGGCGCGCACTCGAGATCGCCGCCGCCGGCGGCCACGGCGTGTTGCTGGTCGGGCCGCCCGGCGCCGGCAAGTCCATGCTGGCCGAACGCCTGCCTGGGCTGCTGCCCCCACTGACGCTCGACGAGGCCCTGGAGGTGGCCGCCATCGCCGGCTTGTGTGGCACCTTCGACCCAGGCAACTGGGGCCGGCGCCCCCGCAGCAGCCCCCATCATTCGGCCAGCGCGGTGGCCTTGGTGGGCGGGGGCTCGCCGCCTCGGCCGGGCGAGATCACCCTGGCCCACCACGGGGTGCTGTTTCTTGACGAATTGCCGGAATTCCCCCGCAGCGCCCTGGAGGCCTTGCGCGAGCCGCTGGAGACCGGCCGCATCACCATCGCCCGGGCCGCCCACCGGGCCAGCTTCCCGGCGCGCTTCCAGCTGGTCGCGGCAATGAACCCTTGCCCTTGCGGCTGGCGCGGCGACAGCCGGCGGGCCTGCCGCTGCACGCCGGATCAGGTGGCGCGCTACCAAAGCCGGATCAGCGGCCCGCTGCTCGACCGAATCGACCTCCAGGTGGAGGTGCCGGCGCTGGCGCCCCAGGAGCTGCTGGGTAGCACCTCGGGTGAAACCAGCACGACCGTCCGAGGCCGCTGCCAGGCGGCACGCCAGCGGGCGCTGGACCGACAGGGCCAGCCCAACCACGCGCTCGCCGGCGAGGCCCTGCTGCGCCTTGCCGCGCTGAGCAACGACGGCCGCAGCCACCTGCAATCGGCCGCTACGCGCCTGGGCTGGAGCGGCCGGGCCACCCACCGCGCGCTCCGGGTCGCCCGAACCATCGCCGACCTGGCGGGCAGCGAGACGGTGATGCCGGACCATGTGGCCGAGGCGGTGCAATACCGGCGCGCGCTGCTGGCTGCAATCTGACTGGCAGGCCTGCGACAGCCCCCCGGAGAGGGCCGCAACGGCCACCATAGCGAACACACGCGCCCAGGCAGCAGCCTGCCGTTCAGGCCGGGCCCCTGGGTCGCACACCGAGACGCCATGTACAGACAGCAGCCCCTTCGCCGCCGCAGCCTCCCCGCGTCCAGCACCGCCGCACTGCCCCCGCCGTCGCAGTCGCATGAAGGGGCGGGAGGGCCACCCGGTGCCCAAGCTCGCAGGGCACCCGACGGCGGGAGGGGTCCAGGCTTGGCGCGTGGCGCAGTCCCCGCGCTCGTACCTCCATCCGCACCGTCCTGCCACGCCCGGGCCCGACAACGCCTTTACCGGGCCGTCGACCATCTGACCTTCCGCGGCGCTCTGGTCCCCCTGGTGTCGAGCCTGCTGAAGCTGGGCACCACCGCGATCTCGGGGGAGGGCGCATTGCGCCACACGCTGCTGGGCGCAGCCGGTACCTCCGCCGTTCAAAGCTTGCTGGGCATGGCCTCCGCCGGCGACCGGGAGCACAGCTTCGGCTGGGTGAGCACCCTGGCGCCCAGCACAAGCCTGGCGCCCCCGCCGAGCGTGGCGCGTTGGGGGATATCCGCCTCAGACGCGGACCAGCGGCGGCTGGCCACCATCGACCGCTGGATGGCCGTCATCGACGCGGGTCATGTCCCGGTGAACGCCCTGCCCACGCAGGGCCGTGACGGGCTGGAGCAAGCCCAGGCGCGCCTGCACGCACAGCTACTCGCCGAAAGGGACCAGGCCGATGTCCTCGCTGGCGTGGTCGCGCTGGCGGTGCTGGTCCTGGACGGCATGGCCGCTGCACGCGCCCAGCATGACGCCAACGGCGGTCGGCTCGAGGCCGGTCCCTGCCTGTTCATCCTGGTCCACATGGGTCTGTCCCTGCTGCTCGACGCCGCCGCCTGCCATTGGCAGATGAAAACGCGCAGCCCGTTGGCTACAGCCTACCCACGTCAGGCGCTGTGCCAGCCGCCCCCGAGCACACAGGTGGGACAGATGGGACCCGCAGCCCAAGGGGGGCCCGTGGCGGCGCTTGCGCCGCTACCGCGATTGCCCCAGGTGGCTGCCTTGCCTGCAGACAGGGTCGCTCCGCGCTTTTTCGCCGGCGGTGCCGGAGCCGCACCTGACCGGCCGGGAAGCCGCGGGGACATCGAGCCCGAACAAAGCCCAGAGGAGAGCCCAGAGGAGAGCCTGGCGGGAGAAGGGAGCGACAGCGACCTGGAAGCCGGCTGCCAGATCGCCCCCCTGCCGCTCAGAGGTTTGGGGCCAGCAGGCGGGCCAGCTGCTCCTGCTGCTCGCCCCGGCGGCGCGCTTGGTCCTGCAGCTGGTCGTCTCCAATTCTTCCCACGCTGAAGTACACGCTGTCGGGGTGGCTCAGATAAAAGCCGCTGACGCTGGCGGCGGGCGTCATGGCCATGCTCTCGGTCAGACCCATGCCGATGTCCTGCGGCGTGAGCAGCTCAAACAGGTCCCGCTTGGCGCTGTGGTCAGGGCAGGCCGGGTAGCCCGGCGCGGGGCGGATGCCGCGGTACTTCTCGGCAATGAGCGCCTCGTTGTCCAACGCCTCATCGGCGGCATAGCCCCACAGGTCCATACGCACCCGCTGATGCAGGCATTCGGCGAAGGCTTCGGCCAGCCGGTCGGCCAGGGCCTTGAGCATGATGGCCGAGTAGTCGTCGTGGTCGTCGAGGAAGTACTGCTCCTTTTTGTCCACACCGATGCCAGCTGTCACCGCGAACCCGCCCACATAGTCGGCGAAGCCCGAAGGTTGACCCGCTGCGTCGAACTTGGGGGCAACGAAATCGGCCAGGCAGCGGCTCGGTCGCATCGCCCCGTCCACACTTTGCTTTTCGGCCTGCTGGCGCAGGCCCCACCAGGTCATGGCCACCTGGCTGCGTGATTCGTCGGCGTAGAACTCGATGTCATCGCCAACGCTGTTGGCTGGCCAAAACCCCATGACCGCATTGGCGGTGAGCCAGCGGCCCTCGATCAGGCGCTTGAGCATGCGCTGGCCATCGGCATAGACGCGCACGGCTTCGGTACCCACGACCTCGTCCTTCAGGATGGCGGGGAAGGGACCGGCCAGGTCCCAAGTCTGAAAGAAGGGGGCCCAGTCGATGAATCGGGCGAGTTCTGCCAAGTCAAAGTTGCGAAACACGCGCCGGCCGATGAACTTGGGCACCGGCGGGCGGTAGGCCGGCCAGTCGATCGGTGTGCGGTTGGCGCGCGCCTTCTGCAGCGGCCACAGCGGCGTTTGCTTCTTGCCGGCGTGCTGGGCCCGAACCTTGTCGTAGTCGGCGTGGAGCTCGGCGATGTACTTGCTGGCCTGGTCGGAGAGCAGGCTCTGGGCCACGCCCACCGAGCGCGAGGCGTCGGGCACATACACCACCGGGCCTTCGTAATGCGGCGAGATTTTGACCGCGGTGTGCACCCGGCTGGTGGTGGCCCCGCCAATGAGGAGAGGTATCTTGCGCAGCCGGAAATGGTCGTCTTTTTGCATTTCGGCAGCGACGTACTGCATCTCCTCGAGTGAGGGGGTGATCAGGCCCGACAGGCCAATGATGTCAGCGCCCTCGACCTTGGCCCGCGCAAGGATCTCGTGGCACGGGACCATCACCCCCATGTTCACCACCTCGAAGTTGTTGCACTGAAGGACCACGGTGACGATGTTCTTGCCGATGTCGTGCACATCGCCCTTGACGGTGGCGATCACGATCTTGCCCTTGGCCTTCACGTCCTGGCCGGCTGCCTCCTGTTGCTTCTTTTCTTCCTCGATATAGGGAATGAGGTGGGCCACCGCCTGCTTCATGACGCGGGCCGACTTGACCACCTGGGGCAGGAACATCTTGCCCTGGCCGAACAGGTCGCCCACGATGTTCATGCCGGCCATCAGAGGGCCCTCGATCACATGCAGGGGTCGCCCGCCCTTGGCCAGGATTTCGCGGTAGACCTCCTCGGTGTCCGAGGTGATGAAGTCGGTGATGCCGTGCACCAGCGCATGCGACAGGCGCTGGGCCACCGCCGCATTGCGCCATTCATTGCGCTTGCTGTCGTCCTTCGCGGCGCCCTTGGCGTCTTCGGCGATGGCAATCAGGCGCTCGCCGGGAGAGACGTAAGGCTCACCTTCGGGGATCCGGGGCTGGCGATTGAGCACCACATCCTCGACCCGCTCGCGCAAGGTCGGCTCAAGCTCGTCATACACGCCGACCATGCCGGCGTTGACGATACCCATGTCCATGCCGGCCTGAATGGCGTGATACAGAAAGACTGTGTGGATCGCCTCGCGCACCGGGTCGTTGCCGCGGAAGGAAAAGCTCACATTGGAGACCCCGCCCGAGACCTTGGCGCCGGGCAGGTGCTGCTTGATCCAGCGGGTGGCCTCGATGAAGTCGACCGCGTAGTTGTCGTGCTCCTCGATGCCGGTGGCGATGGCGAAGATGTTGGGGTCGAAGATGATGTCCTCGGGTGCAAAGCCCACCTCGTCCACCAGGATGCGGTAGGCGCGCGCGCAGATCTCGGTCTTTCGCTGGAAGGTGTCGGCCTGGCCCTTCTCGTCGAAGGCCATCACCACCGCCGCCGCGCCATAGCGCTTGACCAGCTTGGCCTGGTGCTTGAACTGCTCGACCCCCTCCTTGAGGCTGATCGAGTTGACGATGGCCTTGCCCTGGATGCAGCGCAGGCCCGCCTCGATCACCTCCCATTTGGAGCTGTCGACCATGATCGGCACGCGGGAGATGTCGGGCTCGCTGGCGATCAAGTTCAAAAAGCGCACCATGGCCGCCTTGCTATCGAGCATAGCCTCGTCCATGTTGATGTCGATCACCTGGGCGCCGTTCTCGACCTGCTGGCGTGCCACCGCCAGGGCCTCCTCGAACTGGTTGTTGAGGATGAGCCGCGCAAAGGCCTTGGAGCCGGTGACGTTGGTGCGCTCGCCGATGTTGACGAACAGGGCCTGCTCCCCCACCCGAACCGGCTCGAGGCCGGCTAGGCGCATGGGTGGTACATCTGGGGCCACCCCGGAGGCAAGTGTCGAAGCGGCGGCGGAAGAAGAGGGGGTCGTCATGACTCACCTGGCTGGGTTGGGGCCGGCGTCTTGGAGACGGCGCGACGTTGGAGCGAGGTGAGCGCAGTTGGGGCGAAATTCGACTCAAGCCTGACGAAGGCCCTGCCTAAAAAGGCCGGGACACCGCTGCAACGCTCCTTGAGTGCGCACATTTTAACGGCGCAGGCCCGCTTGTTGGTCGGCGTCAGGGCCGCAGGGGCATGGGCGCGCCCGGTCCGCAGATGGTGCCAGCAGCCCGGCGCCCGCCGGGCGTCCACCCGAAGCCGGATCCCGGCCCCTTTGCAGGAAACACCTATGCACGCCATCCGCCGCATCCAGAACCTGGCCGTCCGCAGCAACAACATCGGCAGCCTGGCGCGAGAACCCGCGCGATACGCCACCTCCGCTCGCGACATGCTCCGCGCTGCGGAAGTACATATCGACGCCGCCACCGAGGGCCTGCGCGCAGCGGCCCTCCAAGACCGGCGGGGGGAGCGCGCCCTGTCGCTGTCGGCTCTCGCCGACTCCCTCGCGCCGCAGGCAGACCGCCTCCGGCACCTGTCTATCGCGCAGCCGCTGCCGCCGGAAGACCCCCTGCGCGATCTGGTGCGCCGCAGGCTCGCAAGCGCCGGGCATGTGCAGGCGATGGTCAGTGCCGGGGCCACCCTGCTGCGGGCCTACGCCCCTAGCCAAGTCGCCGAGGAGGCCCCAGTCCTGGACGATGAATGGACGCGCCGCCTTTTTGGTGAGGCCAGAACACTCCTCCATCTGCTGGCGGCCGACCCCGGTCAACCCGCGCGCACCCGCGCCGCGCTGGTGGCCGCCAGCACACCCGAGTGCTTGTTGCCGCTGATGGGTGTGGAAGATTTGCCAACGGATGTTCGGCTGGAAGCGGGCAGGTGGCGACTGCGTCAGGCGCCGCAGGCCCTGCGCGTTCCCGAGTGGCTGGCGCTGCGTCTGCTCGGCCACCCCGAGAGCGGCGCCGCGATCGCCCTGCGGACGCTGGAGCATCTGCGGTGGCTGGACGCGGATTTGATGATGGCGTGCGGCGCACTGCTGAGCGAACTCGCTCAGTTGCAAGGCCGTGCGCTGGCCGCTGCGGCCAGGCTGCCGGGACTGGGCCTGGCCGACCCCTTGGCGCACTATCACCTGGCACTTCCCAGCGAAACCCTGCCCCACCTAGCGTCGGTCCTGCGCGAGGGCGGGGAATGGCTGGTCGGGGGCGCACTGTCCACCTGCCGCTCTCAAGAAACCGTGCAGCGTGAGCTTGGCATGGGCGATCCACCCAACAATCGCATGCTGTGCCTGCAGTCGCCCAGCGTCATGGCCGGGCCGGTGCGCGGCCTGCGCTTTGACATCTTCCATCCGCCCGAGGCCGGCCCGCGCGACGAGGCTCTGCTCATGCCGGGTCAGCGATTCCGGGTGTGCGAAATCGGCGTGACCTCGCTGACACGCGAGGGCGGCGAGCCGCTGGCAGTCAAGCACTTCCGGCTGGACAAGGAGGCCGAGGTGGCCGGAACATCGGTCCCAGGCGCGCTGCAACTAGGCCATGACCCTGTTTTACGGGCCTGGTCGCTGGCGTCTGAGCTCTGAGGACGCTCAGGCCGCGTCGGTGCGGAAAAACGCGCGCTGCAGGCTGCGGGCCGGCAAGGGGGCCACCGCCTGGCGAATTGCGCCGATGTGCTCTGGCGTGGTGCCACAGCAACCGCCCACAATGTTGATCAGCCCTTCGGCCGCGAACTCGCGCAGCAACCGGGCGGTGACATCAGGCGTCTCGTCAAAGCCGGTCTCGCTCATGGGGTTGGGCAGCCCGGCATTGGGGTAACAGCTGATGTAGGTGTCGGGTGCCGCCCGGGCGAGCTCCTGGATGTAGGGCCGCATCAGTGCCGCGCCCAGCGCGCAGTTCAGGCCAACGGCCAGGGGCTGGGCATGGCGGACGCTGTACCAGAAGGCGGTCACGGTCTGGCCGGAGAGGATGCGGCCGGAGGCGTCCGTCACGGTGCCGCTGATGATGAGCGGCAGACGCTCGCCGGTCTGCTCGAACAACTCGTCGATGGCGAACAGCGCCGCCTTGGCATTGAGCGTGTCGAAGATGGTTTCGACGAGGAACAGATCCACCCCGCCCTCCAGCAGGGCCTGGGCCTGCTCGAAATAGGCAGCGCGCAATTGCTCGAAGTCGACATTGCGCGCGCCCGGGTCGTTGACGTCGGGGCTGATGCTGGCGGTACGCGGCGTGGGGCCGAGGGCGCCGGCAACAAAGCGGGGTTGCTCGGCTGAGGAGAACTTGTCGGCGGCCTCGCGGGCGATGCGCGCCCCCGCGAGATTGAGTTCACGCGCCAGCGAGCCCAGCAGGTAGTCATCCTGGGCGATGGTGGTGGCGCCGAAGGTGTTGGTCTCGATGATGTCTGCGCCGGCGGCCAGGAAGGCCTCATGGATGTCGCGAATGATGTCCGGGCGGGTCACATTGAGCAGGTCGCTGTTGTTCTTGAGGTCCTTGCTGTGGTTCAAGAAGCGCTCCCCGCAGACCTGGGCCTCGGTCAGCTTGAAGCGCTGGATCATGGTACCCATGGCACCGTCAATCAGGGCGATGCGACGCTCGAGGATGCCAGGCAGGGCCTGGCCGCGGGTGTAGGCGGGCGAACTCATGATGGCCTCGATTGTAGGAAGGCCGGGCAACGAGGGGCGAATGCCAGCGGTCGCGCGGGAGATGCAGCCCCAGGGCTGCCCTGCCATTGAACCCGATCGGTCGGCAAGGCTCGCCCGCTTGGGGCGACAATCGACCGCATCTTGTCCGCCCTTGCCTCCCTGTCCCCGCCGGCGCTTGCGTCCATACCGGCCAGCCCCGCGCCACTGACCATCTTGCGCGAAGTCTTTGGCTACGACCAGTTCCGTGGCCCGCAGGCGACCATCATCGACCATGTCACTGCCGGTGGCGACGCCCTGGTCCTGATGCCCACCGGCGGCGGCAAGTCGCTGTGCTACCAGATCCCGGCCATTGCACTCCAGCGCGCGGGACAGGGCATCACGGTCGTTGTGTCGCCCCTGATTGCGCTGATGCACGACCAGGTCGGCGCGCTGCACGAAGCCGGGGTAGAAGCGGCCTACCTCAACTCCTCCCTCAGCGGCGAGGAAGCGCACGCCGTCGAGCGCCGGCTGATGCGCGGGGAAATCACCCTGCTCTATGCCGCGCCCGAGCGCATCACCACGCCACGCTTTCTGGCCCAGCTCGACTCGCTGCACGAGCGCGGGCAGCTGGCCCTGTTTGCGATCGACGAGGCGCACTGCGTGAGTCAATGGGGCCATGACTTTCGGCCCGAGTACCGGGCTCTCACCGTGCTGCACGAACGGTTTGCGGGCGTGCCGCGGGTCGCGCTGACCGCCACCGCCGACGACCTGACGCGCCAGGACATCGTCGAGCGCCTGCAGCTGGAGGAGGCGCGCCAGTTCGTCTCCAGCTTCGACAGACCCAACATCGGCTACACCATCGTCGAGAAAAAAGACCCGGTGCTGCAGTTGACCCGCTTCATCGAGATGGAGCATGGCGGTGAGGCCGGCATCGTCTACTGCCAATCACGCAAGCGGGTCGAGGATATCGCCCAGACCCTGGCCAGCCAGGGCATCGCCGCCCTGCCCTATCACGCCGGCCTGGACCCCGAGATGCGCCAGCGTCACCAGGACCGATTCCTGCGCGAAGACGGCATCGTGATGGTCGCCACCATCGCCTTTGGCATGGGCATCGACAAGCCCGATGTGCGCTTTGTTGCCCACCTGGACATGCCCAAGAACATCGAGGGCTACTACCAGGAGACCGGGCGCGCGGGCCGCGACGGTCTGCCAGCGGCGGCCTGGATGGCCTATGGCCTGCAGGACGTGGTGAACCAGCGGCGCATGATCGACGAGAGCCCGGCAGGCGAGGACTTCAAGCAGGTGATGCGCGGCAAGCTCGATGCCCTCTTGGCGCTGGCCGAGGCCACCGATTGCCGGCGCAGCCGGCTGCTGGCGTACTTTGGCGAAGCCTACGCCGCAGGGGCGACCCCGGCGGTGACGTCCCCCAAAGAGGATGCGGCCTTGGGAGCGCCATCCGCGCATGACATGCCGAGCCTGAGGGCCCGACTCCGCTGCGGCAATTGCGACAACTGCCTGAACCCGCCCCACCTGTGGGACGGCACCGAGGCCGCGCGCATGCTGCTGTCGACCGTCTACCGGGTGCAGGAGATGAGCGGCATCAGCTTTGGCGGCGGGCACATGATGGACGTGCTGCGCGGCAAGGCCACGGAAAAAGTGAAGCAGTACGGCCATGACAAGACCAGCACCTTCGGCAAAGGCAGCGCCTTTTCTGAGGCGCAGTTGCGCGGAGTGATGCGCCAGCTGATCGCCATCGGCGCACTGGCGGTCGATGCGCAGGCCTTCAACACCCTGCAGCTCACGCCTGACTCGCGGCCGGTACTGCGCGGCGAGCGCCAGGTGCTGCTGCGCGAGAGCGTGGCCACGCCGGTGGGCAAGGGCCGACGCAGCGGCGCGCACCGACCGGTGGCCCGCGCAATGGTGGCGCAACTCGCGCCCGAGGCGCAGACGCGCTACGAGGCCCTGCGCGCCTGGCGCGCCGAGGTGGCCCAATCGCACAACCTGCCGGCCTTCATGATCTTCCAGGACGCCACCCTGGCGGCGGTCGCGGCCCTGGGCCCGGCCAGCCTGGATGCGCTGGCAGGCGTCAGCGGCATCGGGGCCAAGAAGCTGCAGGCCTATGGCGAGGAAGTGCTGCGCGTCGTGGCGGGGGCCGGGCTTGGGCACAATCTGCGTCCATGACCGACACCGCCAGCCGCCCTCCGCTTCCCGACCACCTGTCCACCGACACCCGCAGCCCGCATTACCTGGCGGCGGTGTTTGAACACGATGTGGGCATCCGTTTCAACGGCAAGGAACGCCACGATGTGGAGGAATACTGCCAGAGCGAAGGCTGGATTCGAGTGCCCGCCGGCAAGACACTAGACCGCAAGGGCAAGCCTCTGCTCATCAAGCTCAAGGGCTTGGTCGAGGTTTACTACCGCTGACACTGGGCCTGCCGGGGAAAGCGCCGCACGCCTGAGGACAGACCGGCGAGCGATGCGCCGGGCAAATGGAGCTTTCGGGGCGATCGACGTTTTCGGCGTTATTCGCGCTATCTGCGCAGCTGGCGCCATAGGCGCCAGACACCAAAGCCCTTGACGCCCCAGGCCAAGCAACGGCGCGGCCCAAGGGCGGCCAGCAGGCCCACACCGGCAGCCAGGACGGCCGGCGTCACACCAGGGCGGGCCAGCGCCTCACGGGCACCGGACGCGAGCCGGTCGAACCAGGACAAGGGACGCGCCAGCACCGCGCCATGGCCCAAGAGGCGTTCGCGACACGCAGCGCTATTGGCCAGCAGGCGCTCGCGCCGCTGAAGGATCTCGGCCAACCGGGTCACCGGACGCACCTCGGTGCCCCGGACGAGCTGCAGCCAGTGGCCAGCAGCCCCTGCCGCACCCGGTGGCGCGGTTGAGCGGTGCGGGGTGAGGGTCGTGTGGCGATGCGCATGGGACTCACCGACGGCTCCTGTCCCTGTCGTCGCGACCCGCGACCGCAGCGCGGTCGGCGCGCAGTTCGGCCAGGGTGGCACCGAAGGGACCGCCGTCGCTGCGGAGACGGCGCCGGGCGCTGGCCAGCAGCCAGGCACCTGCGCCCAGAAAGCCCAAGGTGAGCGCCGCCAAGGCGGGGAGGCGGTAGCCGTCCCAGAACAAGAGCAGCACGAAGCCGGCGAAGAGCACCAGGCCCACACCCAGCACAAAAAGGCCTGCCACCGCCATCACCAGCCCTTGGACGAGGCGCAGCTTCTGCTCCTCGAGTTCATTGGACAGGAGCGCCAGCCGCGTCTCGGCCAGCGCCAGGCCGGACATCAGCAAGCCGCGGAGCGAGGCCAGCAAGCCGGCGCTGCGCGGGCCGGCGTGCTCGCTCACCGGCGACCCATCAGCAAGCCGGCAATCAGGCCGACGCCGGCGGCAATGCCCACCGCCGTCCAGGGACGGTCGTGCACGAAATGGTCGGTGGCCTTGGCGGCATCGCGCGCCTGATGCACCGCGGCGGATTGCAGATGGCTCAGCTCGTCTTTGGCCTTGGCCATGCGCTCTTCCATGCGCGCGCGCAGGTCGGCCACTTTGTCGCCAGCCTGGCTGGCGGTGAGCTGGAGAAGTTCTTCAGCATCGGCGATGACCACGCGCAGATCAGCCATCAGTTTGTCGCGCGAGGCGGTGGTGGTTTGGGTCATGTCGGCTCCTGTGGCATTCGCCCGGCATGGGCGGGATGTGAGACAAAAGCATAAGGCATACATCTGGCGCGTGGGGTTAACCTGGGTCAATGCAAGGCTGCACAACAGCAAGAGGTGGCGCCTCGGCAGGTACCCGCCCGCCTGCGGATGCGCCGTCTCGCAGCGGGGGGCCCTGGGGGGAGTCCCCCGACCTTGGCGGGGTCTGGGCGATCGGTGGCTGTGGCCGTGATGGGCGATAGAATTCCCATTTTCAGCGCCCCCGCAGGGGCCCACCGTATTCGAGGAGTGCCCCTTGACCGACCCTAGCCAGAAACCCGCCGACGACACCCCGCATGACCCGATCGAGGACCTCGTGCACAGCATTCCTATCGTCCTGCCAGTGGTCGGCGGGGTGCTGATGTTCCTGCTGGCGTTCATCGCCATTTCCATGGCCTGAACCTGTTTTTTCCCGGCCGCAGGGCCCGCGTTCGCTGAGGCGACGCGGGCCTTTTTCATTTCGGCCCCAGCCGGATGAATCCTTTGGGCATCAATTCGGAGCGGAGGAGCCGGCAACGCATAACGTCATGCAAGTTTTGCATGGAATCGGTGTGTAACCTGGGGCGGTTTCGGAGGGGCCTCCCTACAATTCTCCGCCACCGAGCGCCTTTTGAGCGCGGCCACGCCAGATTTCCCAAGGGATCCGATCACGTCACCCTTGGGAAATTTGGTTTTTAACTTGAGGAGCTCCGATTCATGAACTCTCCCGCGATGCAGGGCCTGCCCCTCCACGCGCCCGCCTGGGTGCGTAACGCAAAGCTGGTGGCCTGGGTGGCTGATATGGCCGCCCTGTGCAAGCCCGACGCCATCCACTGGTGCGACGGCAGCCAAACCGAATACGACCAGCTGTGCCAGCAGCTGGTCGACGCCGGCACCTTCAAGCGCCTGAACCCGGCCAAGCGCACCAACTCCTACCTCGCCTGCTCCGACCCGTCCGACGTGGCGCGGGTGGAAGACCGCACCTTCATCTGCTCCGAGAAGAAGGACGAGGCCGGACCGACCAACAACTGGATGGCACCGGCCGAGATGCGCGCCACCCTGCAGCCGCTGTTCGACGGCTGCATGCGGGGCCGCACGATGTACGTGGTGCCCTTCTCCATGGGCCCGCTGGGTTCGCCGATCGCCCACATTGGCGTGGAGCTCTCCGACAGCGCCTATGTGGCGGTCAACATGAAAATGATGACCCGCATGGGCAAGGCCGTCTATGACGTGCTGGGCGTGGACGGCGAGTTCGTGCCCTGCGTGCACACCGTCGGCGCGCCGCTGGCCCAGGGTGAGAAAGACACCACCGCCTGGCCTTGCAACCCGACCACCAAATACATCGTCCACTACCCCGAGACCCGCGAGATCTGGTCTTATGGCTCGGGCTACGGCGGCAACGCACTGCTGGGCAAGAAGTGCTTTGCGCTGCGCATCGCTTCGAACATGGGACGTGCGGCCTCGCAAGGGCCCTCCGGCAGCTTGGGCTGGCTGGCCGAGCACATGCTGATCCTGGGCGTGACCAACCCCCAGGGCAAGAAATACCACGTGGCCGCCGCTTTCCCCTCGGCCTGCGGCAAGACCAACTTCGCGATGCTCATCCCCCCGCAGGGCTTCGACGGCTGGAAGGTCACCACCATTGGCGACGACATCGCCTGGATCAAGCCAGGGCAGGACGGCCGCCTGTACGCCATCAACCCGGAAGCGGGTTACTTTGGCGTCGCACCCGGCACCAACACGCTCACCAACCCCAACTGCATGGCCAGCCTGAACAAGGATGTCATCTTCACCAACGTCGCGCTGACCGACGACGGCGACGTGTGGTGGGAGGGCATGAGCGAAGCCCCCGCGCATGCCATCGACTGGCAAGGCAAAGACTGGACCCCGGCGATCGCTAAGGAAACCGGTGCCAAGGCCGCCCACCCCAACGCCCGCTTCACCGTCGCCGCGACCAACAACCCGGCGCTGGACTCGGCCTGGGACGACCCGGCCGGCGTGCCTATTGACGCCTTCATCTTCGGCGGACGCCGCTCCACCACCGTGCCGCTGGTGACCGAGGCGCGCAACTGGAACGAGGGCGTGTACATGGCGGCCACCATGGGCTCGGAGACCACCGCCGCGGCCTTTGGCCAGCAAGGCGTGGTTCGCCGCGACCCCTTCGCGATGCTGCCCTTTGCCGGCTACAACATGTCCGACTACTTCCAGCACTGGCTGGACCTGGGCAAAAAGCTGGCCGCCGCTGGCGCCACGCTGCCGCGCATCTACACCACCAACTGGTTCCGCAAGGGAGAGGACGGCAAGTTCGTCTGGCCCGGCTATGGCGAGAACATGCGCGTGCTCAAGTGGATGATCGACCGCATCGAGGGCCAGGCCCAAGGCACCGAGCATGTCTTTGGTGTGAGCCCGGCCTACGAAGAGCTCAACTGGACGGGCCTGGACTTCTCCGCGGAGCAGTTCAAATCGGTCACCAGCATCGACAAGGCCGCCTGGCAACAAGAGCTCAAGCTGCACGCGGAGCTGTTCGAGCAGCTGGCCTACCACCTGCCCAAGGAACTCAGCGAGACCAAGGGCCGCATCGAGCAGCGCCTCGCTGCCTGATCAGGCAAGCCCCGTGTACCCAAGAAAAAGCCCCTCTCGAGGGGCTTTTTCTTGCGCGGCGCAGCTTTGCCGGCCGGCCCGCGCCACACGCCCATAGCGGGCGAGGCGCCAGCAGCGCCTCAGCCGCCCACCGGCTGGTAACTCGCGCGGTGGGTGACGAGCCAGTTGACCGAGGCCGCGGCGTCGTGGTGCGAGGGGTGGAAGTCGGACTTGAAGTAGTCGCGCCAGGGCCCAAAGGTCTGCCGGATCAGGCCCTGCTTGCCAAAGAGGTGTCGCCAGGCGCTGGCCCAGGTGGCCCGGCGCCACAAGGTGCGGTCAGCGCGCAGGTTGGTCACCGTCTGGCGCAGGATGTCGGTGAGGAAGAAGACGGTCACGATGCGGAACCACCGCAGGCGCCATTTCTCGTTGCCGCCAAGCGCTTTGTACAGATCGAAGGCGGTGCAGCGGTGCTCGGCCTCCTCGGCCGCGTGCCAGAGCCACATCGTGGACAGGCGAGAGTCGGCAGATTCCAGCACCGAGGGGTTGTGCAGCAACCATTGGGCGAAGATGGCGGTGAAGTGCTCGTTGGCTGCGGTCGCTGCCACCGCATGGCGCGGGTCCAGCCCCTCGAGGCGACGAATGCGGTCCTTGGCGCGCGGCTCCCAGGCATTGGGCAAACCCAGGGCGTCCAGGTGCGCGTTGTAGAGGGCGTGCAAGCGGCGGTGCGTGGCCTCTTGGCCGATAAAGCCCTTGACCTCGGCATCGAACGGCGCCTGCTTGTCCGCCGGCAGCGCCTTGAAGGCGTTGCGCACCGAGTCGATGAAGAACTGCTCACCGACAGGAAAGCTCATAGACAGAGCGTTGAAAAAAGCCGACCGAAAGGGGTCGCCGCCACACCAGTGGCGCGAAATGGGAGCCTCCATGTCGACGAGGAGGCGGCGAACAACGAGATCAGTCATGGCATGAATCCAGAGGTATCACCTCGGCGGCAAGAGGCTCGGGGCGGTGCGCCGGTCAGACCATACACACGTGTATCCCGGCCGGCGGAAGGCGCATCTTAGCGCCTGCTTGCCAGCGCCGCAGTGCAGCGGGTCAAACCCTGCCCGCAGCAGGGCTGGGGCCGCAGGATGCCCCGGACGCTGGCGGTGGCCCGCTGGATGGGGGCGCCCGGGGATCCGGTTGGCGCAGCACCCAGGCCCTTCCTGGTGTTTTTCCTGATTCGATGGATGCTCGCCAACATTTTCCAAAAAGATAATCCAGCGGTGACGCTCCACGACCAAACCCGGGTTCTGAATCCCGCAGACACAAGACCTGCCCTCGGGCTTGCTGCAGGCCCATTGACGCGCGCAGCCAAGCGCGAAGGTCGGGCCCGATGAAGGTTCAGCTCTTGTCCGACCTGCATCTGGAGGCGCAGCCCCAGTGGCAGGTCCGGCCTGCGCCCGGTGCCGAGTTGCTGGTTCTGGCCGGGGATATCGGCTCCTATCAAGACGGCAGCCGCCTTACTGCGGCAGGTGACGCCGACTTCGGGCTCGGCCGCTTTTCGCCCCACCAGGGCTGGCCGACACCGGTGCTCTATGTGCCGGGCAACCACGAGTACGACGGCCTCGAGTTCGCGCCGGCGCGCGAGCGACTGCGGGCGACCTGCGAGCGTCTGGGCATCACCTGGCTGGACCAGGAGGTGCGGGTGATCGAGGGCCTGCGCTTCGTGGGTACAACGCTGTGGGCCGATTTCGACGCCCTGGTCCCGGTCGACGCGCCGCTGGCCGCCCAGCTCAAGGCCCGGGACAAGGCCTTCCGCGCCGCCAACTTTTACCTACGCAAACACTCCGCGCTAATGGGTGGCGAGCGCATGCTCGCCGAGCCGATACGCGAACTGGCCCTGGACTGCCAACGCTGGCTGCGCGAGGCGCTGGCCCAGCCTTTCGAGGGCCGAACCGTGGTGGTCACCCATTTCGCGCCCAGCCTGCGCAGCGCCGACCCTCGCTACGGCCTGGTGCCTGGGACTGCCGGCTTTTGCAACGCGCTGGACGATCTGTTTGCGCTGGCCGACTGGTGGCTGCATGGCCATTTGCACTGCCCGCAGCATTACGGGGTCGGGCGCTGCCGGGTGCGGGCCAACCCTCTGGGCTATGAAGGCAAGGGAGAGCAGTCCAGCTTCCAGCCCGAGTCGGTGATCGATCTGGCCGCGGACTGAGGCGGCCAGGGTATCCCTCCGACGGCAACGCGGGGGCCGGGCGGGCATACTGCCTCCTTTACCCCCGTCCCCACTCTCCCATGCCCACCCACCGCCAGGCCCTTGCGCCGAGTTTTACGCCGCGCGAGTTCCGCAGTGCCCTGGGCATGTTCGCTACCGGGGTGACCATCGTCACCATTTTGGGCACCGACGGTCAGCCCACAGGCCTGACCGCCAATTCGTTCAACTCCGTATCCATCGAGCCGCCCCTGGTGTTGTGGAGTCTGTCGCGCCAGGCAGCGTCGATGGAGGCCTTCCGTACAGGCACGCACTACGCCATCAATGTGCTGGCGGCAGACCAGCGCGAATTGGCGGAGCGCTTTGCCGACCGCAACGCGGACCGATGGCGCGGCGTCGAGACCACCCGCGGTGCCGGCGATGCCCCGCTGATCGCCGGCGCGGCCGCGACCTTCGAATGCTTCAACCGCAGCCGTTACGAAGAGGGTGACCATGTCATCTTCGTCGGCGAGGTCGAGCGCTGCACCCGGCGTGAAGGCGCCTCCCCCCTGCTGTTTCACGGCGGCCGCTTCTACACCGAGCACCCGCTCTGAACAGGCGTGGCGCTGCCCAGCGCCGGGTCACCCAGGCGGCAGCCCCTGCCGCCTGGGGCCGCTAGGATTGCCCGATGCGCGAACGCAAGGATCACCTCGACGGACTGGCCATCAGCCTGCTAGGGGTCTGCTGTCTTTTCTGGGCCGGCCAACAGATCCTGATCAAGGTGACGTTGACCGAAATTCCCCCGCTGTGGCAGGCGGGGCTGCGCTTCGCCGGCGCGGCCTTGCTGCTGCTCGTGTGGTGCCGAGTCCGCGGCATCGCGCTCTGGACGCGGGATGGCACGGGCAAAGCCGGCCTGATCGCTGGCCTGCTGTTCGCCGCCGAGTTCGCCTGCATTTACCTGGGGCTCCAGGACACCAGCGCCTCCCGGGTCACGGTCTTTCTCTATACCTCTCCCTTCTGGATGGCGCTGTTGCTGCCCCGTTTTGTGCCGGGCGAGCACCTGCGGGCCTGGCAATGGGCCGGCCTCGTGCTGGCCTTCGGCGGGGTTGCGGTGGCCTTCGCCGAGGGCTTTCAGGGACCGGCGGCCGGCCCGAACCAGCTGCGCGGGGACGCCCTGGCGCTGGCTTCTGGCTGCTTCTGGGGCCTGACCACGCTCACCATCCGAACCACCCGCCTGGCCGAAGCCAGCGCGGAAAAGTTGCTCCTCTACCAGGTGGGTGTCACCGCGCTGGTGGCGCCACTGCTGTCCCTGGCCCTGGGGGAGGGCGGACACTTCTCGTATTCGGCCTCGGCCTGGGCCGCAACCGGGCTGCTGGCCGTCGTCGGCTCGTTTGCCAGCCTGCTGGTCTGGATGTGGCTGCTGCGGCACTACCCGGCCACACGCATGGCCTCCTTCGCCTTTCTCACGCCTGTTCTGACGCTGGTGATGGGCGTGGCGCTGCTGGGCGAGCCGCTCACCCTGAATCTGGTGCTGGCGCTGGCAGGCGTGGTAGCAGGCATCGTGCTGGTGAACCGACGGTCAACGCCACCAGCAGCACCTGCACAGGGACCGGCTGCCTGAACGCAGCCGCGTGGAGCGCTGGATGCTGGTCAATCCTGCGCAGACGATGAAGCGCCCGACAAATTCCGCCCACGCCCCCGTCTTCGGCCGCCTTCCGCCTACCGCTACAGTAGGCCCATGAAGCGCGCATCCGCCCCTGCGGCAGAACCCTCCTTCAAGGGCAACAAGCAGTCGCTGCCCTCCAAGCCCTGCGTGGCCTGTGGCCGCCCCATGACTTGGCGCAAGCGCTGGGCGCGCAACTGGGAACAGGTGAAGTACTGCTCCGAGGCGTGCCGCCGAAAAGGCGACGCCGCGGCGACTTCAGCCACCGGTGAGCGCCGCTAGGATTGCACGCCAGTTGCTACTCTTCCTTCTTAACGATTGATTCCCCCTGCACCATGGCCATCTGGACCCGACCGATCTCGATCGAACTGCTCACCAAACACAGCCGGAACACGGCGATGGAACACCTGGGCATTGAACTGGTGGAAGTGGGTGATGACTTCCTTCGGGGGCGGGTGCCTGTGGACTCCCGCACCCACCAGCCCTACGGCTTGCTGCATGGCGGAGTGAGTGTGGTGCTGGCCGAGACCCTGGGGTCGCTGGGCGCCAACTATTCCTGCGCGCCCGGCTACCACGCGGTGGGGCTGGACATCAACGCCAACCATTTGCGCGGCGTGCGCTCGGGCTGGGTCACCGGCACTGCCAGGCCAGTCCACCAGGGGCGCTCGACACAGGTCTGGCAAATTGATCTTCAGGACGACGCGGGCCGGCCCATCTGCGTCTCGCGGATCACCATGGCCATCCTCGAACAAAATGGCTAAGGGCTAAGGGCCGAGCACACGGCACGCCGTACTCCGAACCCCAGGACCCCTTACTGAAACGCCCTGGGCGAGTGGCATGTCAGTGACGCGGCCGACAAGCACGCGGTCGGCAGCAGCAGGCCCTCAGGCGCCACCGCCCTCGGCCATGCGCTTGCTTTTCCAGTAGACGTCGTCGCCGCCATTCATCCGGTTGAGGACGCGGGCAAGCACGAACATCAGGTCGGACAGGCGGTTGAGGTACTGGCGCGGCGCATCGCGCAACGTTTCTGCGGCGCCCAGAGCGACCACCGAGCGCTCGGCCCGGCGCGCCACGGTACGGCAGACATGGGCCAGGGACGCCGCGCGACTGCCGGCTGGCAAGATGAACTCCTCGAGCTTGGGCAGCGCAGCGTTGTGCGCCTCCAGCGCCTCGTCCAGCGTGATGACGGCTTCCGCCGAGAGCAGCTCGAAGCCAGGGATGGACAGCTCGCCGCCGAGGTTGAACAACTGGTGCTGCACCTCGACCAGCAAGCTACGCACCTCATCGGGCAGCGACTCGCACAGGAGCAGGCCGAGGAAGGAGTTGAGCTCGTCCACATCGCCCATCGCCTGCACCCGCAGGTGGTGCTTGTGGACGCGGGTGTTGTCCCCGAGGCCGGTGGTGCCGTCGTCGCCGGTGCGGGTGGCAATCTGGGTGAGGCGCTTGCCCATGTGGTCTGTCTCCCGGGTTCAGTCTGGCGCCCCGGCCGTGCCGGTGCGTGGCCCCGATTGTGCAGGAGGCGGAGCCAGGCGGCTGATCTGGCGGTCCTGCCAGGAGGCGCAGGTCACCAGCGCGATGAAGCCGCCCAAAAGCGCAAAGCCCATATCCGATTGGGTGTCGAAGGGGTCCCCCTGGGTGCCCAGAAACTCATCCGCGCCCTGGCCCAGGGCCACGGCCGCGCCCCATTCGATCAGCTCGTAACTCGCGCTGATCGCGAGCACCACGCACAGCACCAGAAAGCCCAGCATGCGCCGGCCGCGCACCCAGGCTCCGCGAAGGAGAACTTCGCGGGCGACCAGGGCGGGCACGAATCCCTGGGCGAAATGACCCAGCTTGTCATAAGGGTTGCGGGCCAGGCCCAGCCATTCGGCCACCCAATGCCCCAGGGGCACGCGGGCGTAGGTGTAGGCCCCACCCATCAGAAGAATGCAGGCATGCAAGAAGATGCACGCGTACAGCAGGGTGGACAGCGGAAAGCGGCGAAAGCTCAACCAAAGCACCGGCAAGGCGATGAGGATAGGCGCCACCTCAAGCCACCAGGTCAGGCGGTCAAAAGGGCGCCAGCCGGAGAGGAGCAGAAAAGTCATCAGCACCAGCGAGGCACTGATGAGCCAGGGGGCTCTGTCTCGGGGAAAAGGAAGTTGTGCGTGGATGGGCATGACGAACTCGCTGTGTGAAGTCGGTCGATGCGTCACCCGGGGTGAGCAGCCGGTTCCTGCCACCTCCTTCGCTTTGGCTTACCGCAGATTCGGCGGCGGGGCGAGCCCTGTGATCACCGCCGCAAGTGCAGGCGGTGTGTGTGCTCGTCCGAGCAGCGCCTCACTCCCTGCGCAGGCGGTCGATCAGTCCGTTGAGTTCCTCGAGCGAGCCGAAGGCAATGGAAAGCTCGCCCATTTCCTCGATGCGCCCATGGCGCTTGACGCGCTTCTTCACGCGCACCTCGACCGCGGCGGTGAGCAGATCGGAGAGTTCCTCCTCCACCCGACGCAGGTCGCGCGACTTTTCCTTCTTGGGCGTGGGCGAGACCAGGTTGAACTCGGCACCGATCTTTTTGACCAGGCTCTCGGCCTCGCGCACCGACATCTGGCGCGCGGTGATCTGGTTGGCCGCCGTGATTTGGGCAGCCCGGTCTAGCGCAAGCAGCGCACGCGCATGGCCCATGTCCAGGTCGCCAGCCATCAACATGGTCTGCACCGGGTCGGCCAGGTTGAGGAGACGCAGCAGGTTCGACGCGGCGCTGCGCGAGCGGCCCACCGCCTGGGCGGCCTGCTCGTGGGTCATGCCGAAGTCACGGACCAGCCGCTGCAGGCCCTGGGCCTCCTCGAGCGGGTTGAGGTCCTCGCGCTGCATGTTCTCGATGAGTGCCATAGCGGCGGCAGACTCGTCGGGCACATCGCGCACCAGCACTGGCACGCTGTCGAGACCCGCCAGGCGGGCGGCGCGCGAACGGCGCTCGCCGGCAATGATTTCGTACTTGCCGGCGTTGGACCCCTTGTCCAATTTGCGCACAAGAATCGGCTGCATGATGCCTTGGGCTTTGATGCTCTCGGCTAACTCGTAGAGCGCGCCTTCGTCCATGCGAGTCCGGGGCTGGTACTGGCCGGGCACCATGTCGTCGAGGCGCAGCGAGGCGGGCTGGCCGGGGTTCGGGGTGGCGGCGTCGGATGGCGCCTCCACTTTCGGTCCGAGCAGGGCCTCCAGGCCGCGGCCCAGACCTTTGGGTTTCTTGGTCACCATAGTTGTCTCGTCTTGGTTTTTGGTCATTCGGAAATCAGTGCGGCAAGGAGCGCGTGGCCTTCGGCCCAGTCGCCCAGCTTCGAGTCGGCATTGATGTGCCCGGCCTCGCCTGCGTCATGAAAGCGCGCGCCCCAGTCAGTGGCCAAGCCCTGGGCGCGCTCGAAGCCGCAAAAAGGATCGTTGCGGCTGCCGACCAAGAGGGTCGGAAACGGCAGGCGCTGGCGGATGATCGGCGACCAGCTGCGCAGCGGCGCAAGCAACTCGGGTCGCTCGGTGTCACCGGGCGCCACCAGCAGGGCCGCGCGCACGCGGGCGGTATGGCGGGAATGCGAAGCCCAGGCCGCCACCAGCAGACAGCCCAGGCTGTGCGCCACCAGCAGCACCGGCTCCCGCCGGGACAGCACCACCTCCTCGAGCCGCGCAGACCAGTCACCGCGCAAGGGCCGTTCCCAGTCGTGTTGCGCTACCCGGTGGTATCCCTGCAGCTGCTCCCAGCGGCTTTGCCAGTGGTCGGGGCCGCTGTCATGCCAGCCCGGCAGGAGGAGGACGTGGTCCGGTCGCATGGAGGTAAAGCGATGGTGACGGGTGGTGAGGCGGTGGTGGTTTGGGTCAAGGGGCGGGACATGCGCGTACGCAGGGCCGGCGCGTGGACCTCACAGCTTCTGGATGCGCTCCACCATCTCTCGGGCGAATTCCACATAGGCCTGACTACCCCTGGCCGCGGTGTCGAACACCACGCCGGGCAGACCATAGCTGGGGGCTTCGGCCAGGCGGACGTTGCGCGGAATCACGGTGTTAAACACCTTGTCGCCGAAATGCGCTTTGAGCTGCTCACTCACCTGCTGCTGCAAGGTGATGCGCGGATCGAACATCACACGCAAAAGGCCGATGACTTCCAACTTGGGATTCAGGTTGCCATGGACCTGCTTGATGGTGTTGACCAGATCCGACAGGCCTTCGAGCGCGAAGTACTCGCACTGCATCGGCACGATCACGCCATGGGCGGCGCAGAGGCCATTGAGGGTCAGCATCGACAGCGAAGGCGGGCAATCGATCAGCACCAGGTCGTACTCGGCGTCGACCACCGCCAGGGCTTCGGCCAGGCGGCGCTCGCGCCGATCCAGGTCAACCAACTCCACCTCCGCGCCGGCCAGGTCGCGGTTGGCGCCCAGCACGTCGTAGCAGCTGGCCTCGGCCCGGACGCGCGCTTCGGCCACACCGGCCTCCCCCAGCAACACGTCGTAGACGCTCTGGACCAGCTCTCGCTTGTCCACCCCCGAGCCCATCGTGGCGTTGCCCTGCGGGTCTAGGTCGACCAGGAGCACCCGCTGGCCGACAAGTGCCAGACCGGCGGCCAGGTTGACGGTGGTGGTGGTCTTGCCCACCCCGCCCTTCTGGTTTGCGACACAAAAGATCTTGGCCATGGCGTCCTCTGAGGGGGTCGTTGGATAAATGAAAGTACTTGCTTACTTGCTGATTTAGCGAGAAATCACAAGGCGCAGACCGAAGCCCAAAAGACAAAGCCCGGCGAACTTCTCGAGGGCGCGGGTCAGCATCGGCAGCGTCCGCAGACGCTCGGCCAGAAAGTGGGTGAGCAAGACCACCACCAGTCCGTAGGCAAAAGTCAGGGCGGCAATGGTCAGCGCCATCACCCCGAAAGTCAGCAGCCCCTGGTGCCGGGCCGGGTCCACGAAGAGCGGGAAGAAAGCCATATAAAAAACAATGGCCTTCGGATTGAGCAGGGTGATGAGACCGGCCTGGCGGAAGTAATGGCGGGGCCGGATGTTCAAGACGGGTGCGTCACCAGGCTTGGCGGTCAGCATACGAAAACCCAGCCAAGCCAGGTAGGCGGCGCCCGCCCACTGCACCGCATGGAAGGCCGGCGGCCACGCCGCCAACAGCGCGGCGACGCCAGCGACCGCAGCCCACAGCAAGACCTGGTCGCCCGCGATCACGCCCAGGGTGGCGGCCAGGCCGCCTGCAATACCGCCCTTGCTGGTTGAGGTGATCAAGGCCAGATTGCCCGGGCCGGGAATGGCCAGGAACAGGATGATCGCGGCGACGAAGGCGCCGTAGTCTGCAATACCGAACATCGGGTGCCCGGTGGTCCGGGCCAGTCTAGAGGTCTGGAAAAACCGGGGCGGCGGTGACAGGCAGCGCCGCTCCGGGGGCAGGCCCGAGTTTACGGGACGGACGCGGTGCTGCCGACTCGTGACGTCGGCAAGAACACTTCAGGCGGGTGTCGTGTCGACGGCGGCCAAGCCTTTTCTCAGCCAGACCAGGCAACGCTCGGCCGCCAGCCCAGGCACTTGCAGCGGTTCCACGTGAAACACGCCCACATGGGCTGGCAGGGCGGCGATCTCCTCGGACGGGTGCTTGCCCTTCATGGCCAGCCAGACGCCCTCCTCCGCCAAGGCCTGGCCCGACCAGTTCACGAAGTCGGCGAGCGAGGCAAAGGCGCGCGAGCAGATCAGGTCATAGGGGCCAGACAGGCGCTCGACCCGCTCATGCACACCGCGCAGCGTGCCCAATTGAAGCTGGGCAGCGACCTGCTGGATGAAGGCCGCCTTCTTGGCCACGGTGTCCACGCAGTCCACCGCCAACCCAGGGCAGCAGATGGCCAGGACCACGCCGGGCAGGCCGGCACCAGAACCCACATCCAGCACCCGAAGGGGTCGGGCGCCAGGAGCCGCGGCCGAGGCAACGGCGGAGTCACCGTAAGTGAGGCCCAGTTGCCGGCACAGCGGCGCCACCACCGCCAGGCTGTCCATCAGGTGGTGGCTGAACATCTCGTCCGGGCGGCGCAGGGCGGTGAGGTTGTAGACCCGGTTCCATTTCTGGATCAGGCCCAGATAGGCGAGCAGCTGGGCCTGCTGCCCCGCCCCCAATGCCAACCCCAGCTGATCCAGCCCTTGGGTCAAGGCCGCGGCCATCCCTCCAGCCACCCCCGCAGCCACATCCCGCGCCATGCCCTCCCGCTTGTCGGTTGGGGCAGCACCGCCGGTAGCCGGCCCACGTCCGCTCACGCCGCCTCCCGGGCCTCGACCGCTGCGCCGTCGAAGCCGCGGTACCGCCCGCGCTTGAGGTGGACCAATAGCAGGGAAATGGCCGCCGGGGTGACCCCGGAGATGCGGGACGCCTGTCCCAGCGTCTCGGGCCGGTGCCGGGCCAGCTTTTGCCGGACCTCGATGCTCAAGGCGGCCACCTGCTGGTAATCCAGCTCGTCCGGCAGGCGAAGGCCCTCGTAGTACCCCGCCCGCTGGACCTCGTCTTTCTGCCGCTCGATGTAGCCGGCGTACTTGGCGCCGATCTCGATCTGCTCGACGACGGGCTGGTACAGCTCGCCCAGCGTTTCACGTGAAACAGAGGGGCTCGCAAACCGGGCGCCATCCATGCCGACGAGCATTTCGTAGGCAACCCCAGGCCGGCGCAGGAGATCGCCCAGGTTGTATTCGTGCTCAATCGCCTTGCCGAGCACCCGCTCCGACTCTGCCGCCGGCAGGTTGCGGGGGTTGACCCAGGTGGCCTTGAGTCGCTCGGTTTCACGTGAAACAGCGTCGCGCTTGCGGCTGAAGGCGTCCCAGCGAGCGTCGTCCACCAGGCCCAGCCGGCGGCCAGCTTCGGTGAGGCGCATGTCGGCGTTGTCCTCCCGCAGCTGCAGACGGAACTCGGCGCGGCTGGTGAACATCCGGTAGGGCTCGGTCACGCCCTTGGTGATGAGGTCGTCCACCAGCACGCCGAGGTAGGCCTCGTCGCGGGCCGGCAGCCAAGGCGCCGCCCCCTTCACCTGCAAGGCGGCATTGAGTCCGGCAAACAGCCCCTGGGCCGCCGCCTCCTCATAGCCAGTGGTGCCGTTGATCTGGCCGGCGAAGAACAGGCCCTGGATGGACCGGCTCTCAAAGCTGCTCTTGAGGCCGCGCGGGTCGAAGTAGTCGTACTCGATCGCATAACCGGGCCGCAGAATGTGGGCGTTTTCCAGACCCTTGATCGAGCGAACCAGCGCGTACTGGATATCAAACGGCAGGCTGGTCGAGATTCCGTTGGGGTAGATCTCGTGGGTGGTCAGGCCCTCGGGCTCGAGGAAGATCTGGTGGCTGTCCTTGCCCGCAAAGCGGTTGATCTTGTCCTCGACGCTGGGGCAGTAGCGCGGGCCCACGCCCTCGATTTTCCCGGTGAACATCGGGCTGCGGTCGAAGCCGGAGCGGATGATCTCGTGGGTGCGCTCGTTGGTGTGGGTGATCCAGCAAGGCACCTGGCGCGGGTGCATCTCGGCACGGCCCATGAAGCTGAACACGGGCACCGGGTCCAGGTCGCCGGGCTGCGCCTCGCACTGGGAAAAATCAATGGTCCGGCCATCGAGCCGCGGCGGGGTGCCCGTCTTGAGGCGGCCCTGCGGGAGTTTGAGTTCCTTGAGCCGCGCCGACAGGCTGACCGCCGGCGGGTCGCCCGCCCGGCCGGCGGCGTAGTTGTCTAGGCCCACGTGGATCTTGCCGTCCAGAAAGGTGCCAGCAGTGAGCACCACCGCCCTCCCCCGAAATCGGATGCCGACCTGAGTCACCGCGCCCACCACCCGGTCGCCTTCAACCATCAGGTCGTCGACCGCTTGCTGGAACAGGGTGAGGTGGGGCTGGTTCTCCAACATCCGGCGAATGGCCGCCTTGTAGAGAATGCGGTCGGCCTGGGCCCGGGTGGCGCGCACCGCCGGCCCCTTGGAGCTGTTGAGAATGCGGAACTGAATGCCACCCTCGTCCGTAGCCAGCGCCATCGCGCCGCCAAGCGCGTCCACCTCTTTGACCAGATGGCCCTTGCCGATGCCGCCGATCGACGGGTTGCAGGACATCTGACCCAGGGTCTCGATGTTGTGGGAGAGCAGCAGGGTCTCGCAGCCCATCCGGGCCGCGGCCAGCGCAGCCTCGGTGCCGGCATGGCCGCCACCGACGACGATGACGTCGAATTCCTGGGGGTACAGCATAGGAAGCTCCGTCAATTGTCCAAGAGGGTGGCCTTCAGGCCGACGGCGAGCGCGCCCTGGTATTGGCGCTGGTCCGCAGTGATGAAGTGGTCGACACCTGCCGCCACGGCCGCAGCGATGTGCAGGGCATCGCCGGCGCGCAGGGGACTCGCCTCCAATGCCCGAATCGCGGCCCGCTCCATCACCGTGGTCCAGGGCACGACGTCGAAGGCATCGAAGTTGCGCTCGACCTCGTCGCAGGTCTTGCGGTAGGCCTCCTCGCTGGTGCGGGCGTCCCTGCGCACACGGTTCAAGGCCGAATAGAGCTCCACCCGGCAATGCGGCGCGGTCACCACCGGGCGAGCGCGAGCAAACCACGCGAGCATGGCCTCTCGGCCAGGCTCGGGGAGATAACGCTTAAGAAGCGCGGACGTATCAAAAAGGACTCGCATGGACTTACCAGGGCGCGTCTTGGCGATCGTCAATGAGCTTTCGGACGGCCGAATAGCCCTCGGGCAGAGACATGACGGGCTCGAAGGGCTGGAGGTAGCTCGGAGGCTCTGCATCCTCGGCCCGCAGGGGAACCAGTTCGGCCACCGGCTTGCCGCGGCGAAGAATGCGCACGGTTTCGCCCTTCTCGACCAGATCGAGCATTTCGGACACATGGGCGCGGAAGTCGCTGAGTGAAAGGGTTTGCATTTGTACAAGTCGGGCTTTGTGTACATTGTAGCGGCATGTTCTTGCTTGGGAAGCGACCGGGAGAGCAGGTGGTCGAGGCGCGCTACCATCGCGTCGCATCGGTCGCGGCCCCTGCGCCACCGCCGGCCTCCACCCGTCCATTCACACTCCCTCAGGAACCCCCGTGAAGCTGTATTACTCCCCTGGCGCCTGCTCCCTCTCCCCCCACATCGTGCTGCGCGAGTCCGGCCTGGCCTTCGAGCCAGTGCTGGCCAGCACCAAGACCCACAAGCTGCCCGATGGCACGGACTTCTACACCCTCAACCCCTTGGGCTATGTTCCCTTGCTCGACGACGGCAGCCGCCTGCGCGAGGGCCCGGCGATCGTGCAATACATCGCGGACCAGGTCCCCGAGAAAAAACTGGCCCCACCCAACGGCACCCTGCCCCGCTACCACCTACAGGAGTGGCTGACCTTCATCGGCACCGAGCTGCACAAGGGCTTCTCTCCGCTGTTCAACCCGTCCCTGACCGATGACGTCAAGCAGATCTTCCGCACCCGCCTCACCGGCCGCTTCCAGTGGGTGGACGGCGAGCTGGCCAAGTCCGCGTACCTCATGGGCGACGAATTCTGCGTCGCTGACGCCTACCTCTTCACGGTGAGCCGCTGGGCCGCGGTGGTCAAAGTCGACATCACCGGCCTGACCCACCTGGCAGCCTTCCGTGCGCGCATGGCCGCCCGACCTGCGGTGCAGGCGGCCATCAAGGCAGAAGGCCTGCCGGGCTGATCAGGCGCGGGCGCGCTGGCGCAGCGCGATGAGCGCGCCGAGCCAAAGCGCGCCGGCCGAGAAGGCCAGGCCCCGGGTCAGGCCGCCAGGCCCGTCGGCGATCCAACCCACCACCGAGGGTCCGACGATCTGTCCCAGCGCAAACACGATGGTGAAGGCGCTGATGCCTGCCGCCCATTGCGAAGGCGGCAGGTTGTGGCGCACCAGGGCCGTGGTGGATGCGACCACTGAGAGAAAAATGCCACCGAACATCAGGCCCGAGACCATCAGCATCGGGAAGTACCCGGTCACGACCGGAATGAAAATGGCCAGCCCCAGCAAGCCATTGAGCAGGGCCTGGGGTTGGCCGCCACGGTAGCGATCGAGGAGGCCCGCCCAGATGCGGGAGGAGGCCACCACCGCGGCACCCAACAGGGCGTAAAAGACCGTGATGCGGCCCGCAGCCACCCCCTGCTCGCGCAGCAAAGCGACCACGAAGGTCATATAGCCGATATAGCCTACGCCGAACATCGCATAGCCAGCCAGCCCCGGCGCGAAGTCGCGCCAGCGAAACACGGCGGCGGCGTCCGCAGCGGATGCAACGGGCGCCTGCAACTGGCGCAGCACGCGAGCCGGCCACGCCAGCAGCGCCGAGGCCAGCGCGCAGGCCAGGGCCAAGACCCACCAGGCCCAGGCCCAGCCATGCGGCACCTGCGCAGCCGCCTCCAGAAGGGGTGGAACCAAGAGCGCAGACAACACAATGCCCAGACCCGTACCGCCGTAGTACACCCCCAGCAGCAGCCCGTTGCGCGACGGCATCTGCGCACCCAGACGCGCGGCCAGCAGGCCACCGGCGATGAACAGCATGGCACTGGCCACGCCGACCAGCAGGCGCTGCAGCAGGAGGGGGGCCGCGTCGGTAAAAAAACCGGTCAGCCCCATGAACAGGCTGGCCAGCCAGGTGCCCAAGAGAAGAACGCCCGCGCCATCGAGCCGGCGCAGCAGCCACGGGGTGAGGAGTGCCCCCAGAAAATAGCCCAGCGCGTTGGCGGTATTCATCGCCCCGGCCAGTGTGTAGCTCCATTGCAGATCGGCCCGCATCGGCGGCAGCAGCAGGCCGTAGGCGAAGCGGGTTACCCCCAGGGACACCGCCGCCCCAAGAGACAGCGCCAGCGCGAGGGAAAGCAGCCGGCCGAAGGAAGGCGTCGAGCCAGGGTCGGACACAGCGGGCGGAACGAGTGGGGCCGCAGACATGCCCGCAGATTGTCGGGGATCACCCCGGAGCGCATTCAGGGGCGTTGGACGCTCGGGCCCGTGCCGCGCCAACGCCGCAGCAGCAGCGCATTGCTCATCACGCTCACACTGGACAGGGCCATGGCCGCGCCGGCCACCACCGGGTTGAGGTAACCCAGGGCCGCCAGCGGGATGCCGGCAACGTTATAGGCAAAGGCCCAGAACAGGTTCTGCCGGATCTTGCGCACGGTGCGGTCCGAGATCGACAAGGCCCCAGCGACCAGGCGCAGGTCACCCCGCATCAGCGTGATGCCGGCCGCGTGCATGGCCACGTCGGTCCCCGTAGCCATGGCCAGCCCCACGTCGGCGGCGGCCAGAGCAGGCGCGTCGTTGACGCCGTCACCCACCATGGCCACCACGCGCCGGCGGCCGTTTTCGCCCTCTTGCAGCAGCGCCACCTGGGCCGCCTTGTCGCCTGGTAACACCTCGGCGCGCACCTCGTCCTCGTGCAGCCCCAGCCGGGCGCCCATCGCGAGCGCCGCGGCGCGGTTGTCGCCGGAAATCAACACCAGCCGCAAGCCACGCGCACGCAGTTGCGCCAAGGTGTCGCGGGCTTCGGGCTTGGCCTCGTCGGCGAAGACCATCAGCGCCCGGGCGATGAGACCCTCGGTCACTCGTTCGGCCAAGACCGACAAGGTGGCGCCCTCCTCGCCCCAACGCGCCAGGGGCTCGGTCAGGCCCGACAGGTCGACACCCAAGTCGGTCATCCAGCGCCGGCTACCGATCAGAAAGCTGCGCCCACCCACTTCGCCCTCCACGCCCAGGCCGGCCACCGCCCGCGCCGCATCTGGCGCGGGCACAAGCAAGCCGCGCGTCTGGGCCGCCATCACCACCGCGCGGGCCAGCGGGTGCTCGCTGCCGCCTTGCAAGCTGGCGGCCATCGCCAGGGCATCGGCCTCGGCAAAAGCGGCCTCGACGCCGGCGCGAGGCGCAGAGATAAAAGCGACAAGGCGCGGCCGGCCGACGGTCAGCGTGCCGGTCTTGTCGAAAGCGACCGTGTCCACGCGATGCGCCAGCTCCAAAGCCTGCGCGTCCTTGATCAGAATGCCATGGCGGGCAGCCACCCCGGTGCCCGCCATGATGGCCGCCGGGGTCGCCAGACCCAGGGCGCAGGGGCACGCAATCACCAGCACCGCCACCGAGCGGATCAGGGCCGTCTCCACGCCGGATCCGGCAAGCAGCCAGCCGATCAGGGTGATCAGCGCCAGGCCCATGACCACCGGCACAAAAACCGCGCTGACCTGATCGACCAGCCGCTGGATCGGCGCCTTGGCCGCCTGCGCGTCTTCCACCAAACGGATGATGCGGGCCAGCACCGACTCGCTACCCACGGCGGTGGCCCGCATGACGATGCGGCCCTCGGCGTTGATGCTGCCGCCGGTCACCCGCGCGCCAACGCCCTTGCTGACCGGCAGGGGCTCGCCCGTGAGCATGGACTCATCCACATGGGTCGCGCCCTCCTCGACCACACCATCCGCGGGCAAGCGCTCGCCCGGGCGCACCACCAGGCGGTCGCCGGCCAGCACCTCGGCCAAGGGCAGGTCTTCCTCGATGCCGCCGGCAGGCCCCGACTTCAGCACGTGGGCGTGCTCGGGCCGCAAGGCCTGCAGCGCCCGGATGGCGGAGGTGGTTTGGCGCTTGGCCCGCACCTCCAGCCATTTGCCCAGAAGAACCAGGGCCACCACCACCGCCGAGGCCTCGAAGTACAGGTGGGCCGAACCCTGGGCCAGCCACATCCACATCGACAGCCCCCAGCCAGCAGAAGTGCCCACCGCCACCAGCAGGTCCATGTTGCCGGTGCCCGACTTGAGCGCGTGCCATCCGGCCCGGTAAAAGCGGGCGCCGAGGATGAACTGCACTGGCGAAGCCAACAGAAACTGCAACCAGGCCGGCAGCATCCAGTGCCGGCCGGCCAGGTCGCCCACCATCGGCAGGACCAGCGGCAAGGACAGGGCCAGAGCCAAGGCCACCGGGGCGAAGCCAGCCCACGGCGACAGATCTTCAGCAAAGACCGCGTCTGCCGCACGCGGCTCATAGCCCGCCTCACGCACTGCACGGCGAATGCGGGCGACGGACTCCTCACCCGGCGCATACAGCACGCGCGCCGACTCGGTGGCGAGATTGACCGTGGCCTGCTCCACGCCCGGCACGCGTGCCAAGGCGCGCTCGACGCGGCTGACACAAGAGGCGCAGGTCATGCCGCCCACGCCCAGATCGAGCGTGGCGACAGCAACGGGGGTTGCGACAGGCTCCGCCTGGCCGGCTTGGGTCGCTGATGTCGAGGTGGAGATCGTGGTCACGGACTTCATGGTGGCAGAGTGAACCTTGCCAGGGTGACAAGGGCAGGAGTTGAGGCAGATCAAGCCCGAGGCCAAATGGAATTGCCATCATGCACCCACCCTGGCGCGCCCGGGAGGGTGCAGGATACGAGGCCTGATCGACACACCGGACATACAAAAGGAGCAAGCGATGAACCAGAACTTCCAAGTGCAGGGCATGACTTGCGGCCACTGCGAGCGTGCTGTCACCCAGGCGGTGCAACGCGTGGACCCGGCCGCTGAGGTCAAGATCGACCGGCCCGCGGGCAAGGTCGAGGTAGAGACCACCCAGCCGCGCGAGGCCATCGCCCATGCGATTGCCGAGGAAGGCTACGCGGTGCAATAAGCACCAGGGGCGGACTCCTTGCTCAGCGCTCATCGCTGCCATCGTGATGCTCTGGGGTCCTCGCAGCGGGCCGTTCGAGCAACGGCAGGCCTGGGCCACTCAGCCGAGATTTGTCACCGGATCTTTACCTCGAGGCAACAGCGACCGCATCCGGTCTTCACAAGCAGCGACCACACTGTGACCACGCTGCCACTTGCGCAGTCCACCCCAGGAAGGAAACCTGACCATGACTTTTTCCATGACACCTCTGCTAGGCCGCCACCAGTTGGCCGCCGCTGCGCTGGCCTTGCTCGCAGGCACCGCCTTCGCGCAGGCCACGACGCCGGCGCCCACCCCCGCCGCCTCGGGCGCACACCGGCAGGCCAAAGGCCACGGCGAGATGCATGAGCGCCACGGCCACCACGGCCGGTCCTACGACTCAGCCAAGATGCAAAAACGCTACGACCAGCGCATGGCAGAGCTCAAGAAATCGCTGCAGATCACGCCCGCCCAAGAGCCTGCGTGGACCGAGTTCAGCAACGCCCTGCGACCGCCGGCCACGGCACCCCAGATGCCCGATCGCGCGGCGATGGAAAAGATGACCACGCCCCAGCGCCTCGACCAGATGCAGGCCATGCGCAAGCAGCACATGGCGCAGATGGACCAGCGTGAGGCGGCCACCCGCGCCTTCTACTCACGGCTCAGCGCGGAGCAGCAAAAGCGGTTTGACGAGCAGGGCCGGCGCATGGGCCACGGGGGCGAGCATCACCGGGACGGGCACCACGGCCATGAGGAGCATGGCGGCCAGCGCCATCACCACTGAGTCCCCGCGCGGCCAGAAGCCTGCCGGCGCCGTGGCCGGCAGCGCACTGCGGCAAGGTCCTACCCACCGCCGCCCAGCGCAACCGTAAAACACGGGGGGGCTTAGCGCCGAGGGGCGCCGCCCCACCGCCGACCATGCAGCAGACACCCAAGCCCAGCCCGGTGCTGACCGTCATGACGGTCAACATCCACAAGGGCTTTTCCTTTTTCAACCGGCACTTCATCCTGCCTGAGTTGCGGGATGCGGTGCGCAAGGTGGGCGCAGACATCGTGTTCCTGCAAGAAGTGCTGGGCCACCCGCAGGACGGCGCGGCGCCGCTCAGCGGCTGGCCTGAGGCCCCGCACTACGAATTTCTCGCCGACGACATCTGGCCGCAGTACGCGTATGGGCGCAACGCGGTGTCACCACGGGGCCACCATGGCAACGCGCTGATGTCCAAGTTCCCCATCGTCCACGACCAGAACCACGACGTCTCCATCGCCGGGCCGGAAAAGCGCGGGCTGCTGCACTGCGTGCTGCGCCTACCGGGCATGCCGGTCGAGGTTCATGTGATCTGCGTCCATCTGGGTCTGCTCGAGGGCCATCGCCAGCAGCAGCTGGCGATGCTCTGCGCGATGGTGCGCGGTGAGGTCCCGCCCGGCGCGCCGCTCATCGTCGCTGGCGACTTCAACGACTGGCGCCGGCGTGCCGACGCCGTCCTGTGGCAAGGGGCGCGTCTGCGCGAGGTTTTTGTCACCGCCTATGGCGTGCCAGCCAAGACCTTTCCCGCGCGCCTGCCCCTGCTGGCGCTGGACCGGATCTATGTGCGTAATGCCTCGGCCCACCTGCCGGTCGTGCTTCCGCGCAAGCCCTGGTCCCACTTGTCGGACCACGCGCCACTGGCAGCGGAGGTTCATCTCTGAGCGCAGGGTGGGCCGCATGCGCAAGACACCCGCCGCCATCAGCAGCGACCCCTGGGTCGAGGGCAATGCCGTGGCTCTGCTGGAAAACGGTAATGCCTTTTTCCCGCGCCTCTTTGACGCCATCTCCAGCGCCCGATGGGAGCTGCTGCTGGAGACCTTCATCCTGTTCGAAGACCGGGTCGGGCTGCAGTTGGGCGCGCTGCTGGTTGCGGCGGCCCGGCGCGGGGTCGAGGTCGACCTGACCGTCGACGGCTGGGGCACGCCGGGCCTGTCTGAGGCGTTTGTTCGCAGCCTGGTCGAGGCGGGCGTTCGGCTGCATGTGTTCGACCCGGGCCCACGCCCTTTCGGCTGGCGACCCTGGGCGCTGCGCCGGCTGCACCGCAAGATCGTGGTGGTCGATGGCGCTGCCGCTTTCGTCGGCGGCATCAACTTCTCGGCCGATCACCTCACCGAGCACGGTCCGGGAGCCAAGCAGGACTACGCGGTCGAGGTCCACGGTCCTCTGGTCGCCGACCTGCGGCTGTTCCTGTTGCGTCAACTGCCCACGCGGCCACGGCCGTCGCTGGCCACACCCGCGCCCGCCGGCGAAATGCGCGTCCGGCTGGCCGTGCGTGACAACCACGACCATCCGGACGACATCGAGCGCCACTACCGCGCCGCGATCCGCGCCGCGCGGGAACGGGTGCTGATTGCCAATGCCTATTTCTTTCCCGGTTACCGTCTGGTGCGCGAGTTGCGCCTGGCGGCCAGGCGGGGGGTCGACGTCCGGCTCATCCTCCAAGGCCGGCCGGACATGCCGATCGCCCGCGCAGCGGCGAGCACGCTCTACCTCCACCTGCTGAGCGCAGGCGTCCGGATCTTCGAGTACCGCCTGCGACCGCTGCACGGCAAGGTGGCCTTGGCCGATCAGCGTTGGTCAACCGTGGGCTCGAGCAACCTGGACCCGCTGAGTCTGGCCCTCAACCTCGAGGCCAACCTCGAAGTCGACGACCTCGGCTTCAACGCCATGCTCCACGCTCACCTGAGCACGCTGATGCTGCGCGACTGCCGCGAAGTGCTCGTCCAAGCCCTGCCGCGCGTGCGCGGGCTGGCGCTGCTGCGCACCTACCTGGCCTTTCACCTGATGCGCAAGTTTCCCGGCTGGGCCCGCGGCTTGCCGCGCCCCGCGCAACAGCTTCGAGCCGCCACCCTGGCGCCCCGGGACGCGGGATGAGTGCCAGCCAGGCGCCGCGGCGTTGGCGCTGGCCTTGGCTGAAGCCCTGGTTGGGGCGAGGCCTGGGCCTGCTGCTGGCCATCGCCCTCATCGTGGTGCTGGCCCGGCAGGCCGGTCGTATCGACGGCGCTGCGGTGGGCCGGGCCCTGGCCGAGATGTCGCCGCATCTGCTGCTAGCGGCTACCGCCATGGCCCTGACCAGCCATGTGCTCTATGGCTGCCTGGATATTCTCGGGCGCCGCTACACCGCCCACCAACTGCCTACCTCCCTGGTGCTGCTCATTGGGACCACCAGCTACGCCTTCAACCTCTGCCTGGGCTCGGTGCTGGGCGGCTTGGCCTGCCGCGCCCGGTTGTACACACGACTGGGCCTACCGGTCGGGTGCATCGCGCGTATCGTCACCTTCAGCCTGGTGAGCAATTGGTTGGGCTATTTGCTGCTGGCAGGCACCGTGTTCTCGCTCTCTCCCCCAGAGCTACCGCCGGCCTGGGGTCTGCCAGAACTTGCCCGTGGCGGCATGCGCTGGCTGGGCCTGGGCCTGCTCGGCCTCGGCCTTCTTTACCTCGGCTTGTGCATATGGCATGGGGGGCGGACCCTGGTGTTCCGGCGGCAAGTCTGGTCGGTCCCTCGCCTGGGATTGGCGCTGGCGCAGGCGGGGGTTTCGGTCGGGCACTGGGCCACCATGGGCGCGCTGCTGACGCTCCTGTTTCAGGGCCAGGTGCCTTATGTGCAGGTGCTGGCGGTGTTGCTGGTGGCGGCCGTTGCCGGGGCCATCGCCCATGTGCCAGCCGGACTTGGCGTGCTGGAGGCCGTCTTCATGGCTTTGCTTTCACACCGGTTACCCGCGCCAATGGTGCTGGCCGCGATGGTGAGCTACAGGCTGCTGTTCTATCTGCTGCCGCTGGGTCTGGGAACGGCGGTGTTCCTGCGACTCGAAGCCCGCCGGGCGCGCTGACCGTCGGCAACGGCAAGCATGCGCGCAGCGTGCGCGCAGCGCGCAAGGCGCTAGGCCTGGGCGCCTCAGCCGAGCGGGCGCACGCCGATCCAGGCGCCATGGGCCCAGAAGGCAAACCCGGCCCAGGCGACAGCGCCAATCACCACCGTGAGCGCGGTGGCCAGGGCGGACGAGGGAAGCGGCGCTGCGCCGGCCTCTCCCTGCAACGCCGATGCACGGTCACGCTGACGCGCGGCCCGGAAGTCGACCACCGCCCAGATCAAGAAAGCGCCAAACAGGACCACCGCCGCCAAGGTGCCATTGGCCAGCAGGTGGGCCAGGGCCCAGATCTTCACGCTGAGCACCATGGGATGGCGCAACCTCGCCCGGATCGCGTTGCGCGGCACGTAGGCGGCCACCAGCAGGATGAAGGCGACCAAAGTCAGCAAAGCGGCCAGGTGGTTCATGCCGCGCGGCGGCTGCCACAGCAGCACGGGCGCCTGCCGCGCCTGGCCATAGCCCCAAATAAGCAGGATGAAGCCGGCGAGCGACACCAGGGCGACCGCGCCCTTCCAGCCCTTCTCGCCCCAACGGGCCAGCTGCCGGCCGCGCCAGTCCTCGGCCACGACGCGGGTGGAGTGCGCCCCCAGAAACAACAGCAACCCGAGCACCAACCATGCCAAGTCTTTCATGTGCACTTCTCCTGCGTCGATACGATGTGGATGAAACCGACTGCATCATAGGCGGCCCTCCGATTACAAGCTCGGCGACAAGTTACGGTCGTCCCGAGCGAGCCGGCTCGGGCGCGCGATAGATTGGCCCTTTGGGCCTTTCCCTATGGTTCCAGCGCTTCCAACGACTGGCGCACAACTTCCCGCGCGCCGACATTGGGCCCAACGGTACGGCATGGCGTTGGCCTGCAGTATCGCTTTCATCGCCCTGCGAATAGCGATGAGCGAAGGCCTGGGCGGTCGCGCACCCACCCTCATCTTGCTGGCTGCACCACTGGTCGCGTCCTGGTTTGGGGGCTGGGGCCCAGGCCTGCTGGCAACCTTGCTGTGTACCTTCATCGGCGAGCTGGCCCTGGCCCAGCCCGGCCAGGCCTTCGGGTGGCCCAATAGTCCCGACGAATGGGGACGCGTTGTGATGCTCTTTGCCTATGGGCTGATCTTCAGCGGCTTCAATGAGAGCCGCCTGCGTAGCCTGCGGATTGCGTCCGCGCGGCAGGAGAACCTGCTGCGCGCCCAGCAGGAGCTCGCCCTGCGGGAGCAGCGCATGCGAGAGACGCTAGAGGCCTCTCCCGCGGCCATGGTGGTCGTGAACCGCGCCGGCCTGATCGAACTGGTCAACTCGCAGGCAGGGCGGCTGTTCGGATGGGATCGAGAGCAACTGGTCGGCCAGCCGATCGACCTGCTGGTACCCGAACCGGCGCGCCATCAGCACGCGGCCCACCGTGCCACCTTTCATGCCAACCCCTCGGCGCGCGTCATGGGCGCGGGCCGGGACCTACGGGCGCGCCGCAGAGACGGGACCGAGTTTCCGGTTGAAGTGGGGCTGACTCCGCTGCAGGGGTCCTCGAGCGGACTGGTACTGGCGACGGTCATCGACATCAGCTCACGACAGGAGGCGGCCGACGCCCTCCGGGAAAACGCCGAGCGACTGCGCGAGACCGACCGCCGCAAAGACGACTTCATCGCCGTGTTGGCCCACGAGTTGCGCAACCCACTGGCACCTGTGCGCAGCGCGGTCGAGATCATGCGGCGTCTCGACCCAGGTGATCCGCGCCTGGCCCGCATTAGAGAGGTCATCGCGCGCCAGGTGGACCACATGACACGCCTGATTGATGATCTGCTGGACGTGTCGCGCATTGGACGCGGCAAACTGGCGCTGCGCTTTGATCGCTGCAACCTAGCGCAGATCGCCAGGGACACCGCAGAGGATTACCAAGCGAGCCTGGAAAGTGAGGGATTGCGCCTTCTCATCGATGTGCCGGAAACGCCGATCTGGGTCGAGGGCGACGCGGTTCGCCTGGCGCAGATGCTGGGCAATTTGCTGAACAACGCGGGCCGCTTCAGCCACGCTGGCGGACTGATCACGGTGGAAGTACGCGTCGACATGGTGCTCCAGCAGGCCATGATGCGGGTCGCCGACACGGGCGTCGGCATCGGAAGCGAATTACTCGGCCGGCTGTTCAACCCCTTTGAGCAGGGGGCGCAGGACCTCTCACGCAGCCGCGGCGGCCTCGGTCTGGGCCTGGCGCTCACACAGGGCCTCGCTACTTTGCACGGCGGCCATATCGAAGCGAAGAGCCCTGGACCCGACCTGGGCGCGACCTTCACCCTGTGGCTTCCATTGGCGAGCGAGCACGCCGGCGAACGCCCCGGCGCAGATCCCGTCGGCGCTTCACCTCCGCCGACGGGGAGCGCTTCAACCGGGCTTGCGCCGGTGGCTGCCCAAGACCGGAGCAGGCTACGCATTCTCGTCGTGGAAGACAACCTTGACGCGGCCGAGACCCTGGGCGAGTTGCTCGCGCTGAGCGGGCACGAGGTGGAGGTCTGCCACGACGGTGAGGCCGGGGTGGCGCTGGCCAAGCAGGGATCGCCGGATGTCCTCATTTCCGACCTTGGCCTGCCCGGCGAGATGGACGGCTATCAGCTGGCCCGCCGGCTGCGGGCCGACCCGCAGCAAAAAGGCCTTTATCTGATCGCCCTGTCAGGCTATGCAGACGGCCCCGCTCGCGCGCGCAGCCAGGAGGCCGGCTTCGACGCCCACCTGCCCAAGCCACCAGACATCCAGCAACTGGAGGCCCTGCTTCTGCAGGTGGCGCGGCGCGGGGTGGGCCAAGTCGCGTCCTGATTTCCGCCACCGTTGCCATACCCGTGGGGGCTAAGGCCGGTACGCAGCAGCGCACCCGCCCAGGGTCGGAGTGCGCATACAGGGAGAAAATGTATGATGCATTTTCGATGAGAAAACGCGCGCCATGACTTCTTCACCGCCAGTCAAGTTGGACTTGCGCGCCTGGGTGAAACCCGGCGATGCGGTGGTTGTCTCCCAGGGCCTGGGCGAGCCTTACGGCCTGACGCAACAACTCGTGTCACAGCGACATGCCCTGGGACCGATCGACGTCTTTCTCGGTCCGGGCTTTGACAGCGCTTTCGATGCCTCCTGCGCAGACACCCTGCGCCTGCAAAGCTGGTGCGCCACCGGCAGCAACGCCCAGCTGGCAGCGGCGGGCGTGCTGGACATGGTGCCGGACCACTACATCGAGCTCGGGCCCCTGTTTGAAAGCGGCGCGATGCGTTGCGACGTGGCCCTGCTGTCGGCAAGCGGCCCCGACGCCCAAGGGCGCTTGTTCCTCGGCTTGAACGTCGACTACACGCTGGCGGCGGCACGCCGGGCGCGGGTCGTGATCCTGGAGGTCAACGAGGACTGGCCCTGCGTGCCCGGCGCTGAACTGCCCGCGGACATCCAGCCCTCTCTGGTGGTGAGAACCCGCCGCCCGCCCACGCCGATGGGCGGCGAGAGCGCCCCTGCCAACGAAGCCGATCAAGCCATCGCCCGGTATGCAGCGGGCCTGATCGACGATGGCGCGACGCTGTCCCTCGGTGTCGGCAACCTGCCCGATCGCGTCTTGCAAGCGCTGATGAACCACCGCGACCTCGGCATCCACTCGCCCATCCTGGTAGACCGCGTCGTGGACCTGATCGAAGCGGGCGTGGTGACGAACGCGCGCAAGGGGCTGGACCGCGGCGTCACCGTCGCAGGCCTGTTGATGGGCGGCACTCGCCTGCTGGATTTCGTGCGCCAGAGGCCGCCCCTGCGGCTGGCGCCGCCTTCGTACACGCACGCCCTCTGTACCCTGGCTGCGCAGCCCCAGTTCGTCGCCCTCACCGGGGCGCTCGAGGTCGACCTGACCGGCCAGATCAATGCCGAGACCGCGCAGGGCCGCTATGTCGGTGCGGTCGGGGGTCAGTTGTCGCTGCTGCGGGGCGCGCGCGCCTCGAAAGGCGGACAGGCCATCACACTGCTGCCGTCCACCGCCCGCGGGGGCACCGTCAGCCGCATCGTGCCGCGCCTGGCCGATGCGGTGGTCACCACGCCACGTTGCGACGTCGACAAGGTGGTCACCGAATTCGGCGTCGCCGATTTGCGCGGCAAGGGGTTGATGGCCCGGGTCGAGGCCATGGTGCGGATTGCGCATCCGGATTTTCGGGATGCTTTGGCACAAGAAGGAGAACGCATTGCAAGACTGGCTCGCTGACACTTCCTCCGGCCTTGCGGGCCGGGTTGCCCTGATCACCGGCTCGACCGGCGGCGTTGGCTTTCAGGTGGCCGGCATGCTCGCGGCCCGCGGCGCCACTGTGGTGATTAACGGCCGCGGGCAGGAGCGCGGCGACGCTGCGCTGAAGGCCCTGCAGGGGCTCTCGGGCCGGGTCCACCTGGCCACGGGCGACTGCATCGACCCGCACGAGGCGGCCCGCGTCGTGCAGCAAGCGGCGGGGCTCGAGGGTCGACTGGACATTCTGGTGAGCGCCGGCGCCGAGGGGCGCGTTGCGCCCAAGCCCTTCGCCGAGATGAGCGCCGAAGAGATCGTCACCGCCTACCAAACCCGGTTTCTTCCGCGCATCCTGCCGGTGCATGCGGCCGTGCCCTTCCTGCGAGAACAAGGTGGGTCGGTCGTCATGCTGACCACCGACGCCGCCCGGCATCCGACACCTGGCGAGTCCATCGTGGGCGCGGTGGGCGCAGGGGTGATTCTCATGACCAAAGCCCTGGCCAAGGAGTTTTCGCGCTGGCGGATCCGGGTCAACAGCGTCGCGATGACCCTGACCTCGGACACGCCCTCCTGGGACCGCATCTTCGGCGGTGATGCCGCCTTTCAGCAGCAGCTGTTTACCAAGCTCAACGACCGCTTCCCCGGCGGGCGCGCGCCGACCGCGCAAGAGGTGGCACACGTGGTGGCCTTCCTGGCGAGTGATGCAGCCGCGCAGGTGACGGGGCAGACGGTGAGCGTCAACGGCGGCCTGTCCTTCGGCGGCTGGTAAAGCGCCACTCGCAAAGCGTCACTCGTCACGCGCCACTCGTAAAGTGCCACCCGTCATGCGCGTCAGGTCCTGCGCACCGGGAACAGCGTACGCGCCACACGCGTGCCCCGGTCAGCGAGACATGGGGCTACTCAGACGTCGATCTCAAACGTCGATATTGGCCGCGCGCAGTGCATTGGTCTCAATGAACTCGCGGCGGGGTTCCACCTCGTCGCCCATGAGCATGGTGAAGACGCGGTCGGCTTCGATCGCATCGTCGATCTGCACCCTCAGCAGGCGTCGTACCGTGGGGTCCATGGTGGTTTCCCACAACTGCGCGGGGTTCATCTCGCCCAAGCCCTTGTAACGCTGGCGGGCGGTGGCACGCTCGGCTTCGCCGATCAGCCAGCGCATGGCCTGTCGGAAGTCACCGACCTTCTCCTCCTTCTGCCGCTCACCCTCGCCGCGGCGCACCACCGCACCTTCGTGCAGCAGGCCGCGGAAGGTGTCGGCCGCCTCGGCCAGGGCGCGGTAGTCGGCGCCGTGAACGAACTCCTGTGTGATCACGCTGCTCTTGATGTTGCCGTGGTGGCGGCGGCTGATGCGCAGGATAGGTTTGTCGGTACGCACATCGAATTCGGCGGCGACTTCGGCGGGTGCGGCATTGGTCAGGCGATCGATCTCCTGCAACTTGGCCTGAAGTGCCGCCGCCGACACTTCGGCCGTCGCAACGGTGTCCAGATCGAGGCGTACGCCATCGGCCACCGCACGCAGGGCCTCAGCGTCCAGGTAACCTGCCAAGCGAGCAATGACCTGCTCGGCGACCTGGTGCTTGCGAGCCAGTTCGGCCAAGGTTTCGCCCTGGAGCACCGTGGGTGCCGCACCGCCCGTGCTCACGCTGGCGCCGTTCATCGCAATGCGCAGCAAGAAGACGTCCAGCTCACTGCCGTCCTTGAGGTAGAGCTCTTCCTTGCCAGCCTTGACCTTGTATAGAGGAGGCTGAGCGATGTAGATGTGACCTCGCTCGACGAGTTCGGGCATCTGCCGATAGAAGAACGTGAGCAGCAGGGTGCGGATGTGCGCGCCGTCCACATCCGCGTCGGTCATGATGATGATGCGGTGGTAGCGCAGCTTGGCCACGTCAAAGTCGTCCGCACCACCTTGGCCAGGCGCACCGCCAGCCTTGCCGATGCCGGTGCCCAAGGCGGTGATCAGCGTGAGAATTTCATTGCTGGTGAGAAGCTTCTCGTAGCGCGCCTTCTCCACGTTCAGGATTTTGCCGCGCAGTGGCAGGATGGCCTGGAACTTCCGGTCGCGGCCTTGCTTGGCCGAGCCGCCGGCGGAGTCGCCCTCGACGATGTAGATCTCGCACAGCGCAGGATCTTTCTCTTGGCAGTCGGCCAGCTTGCCCGGCAAGCCCATGCCGTCGAGCACGCCCTTGCGACGGGTCATCTCGCGGGCCTTGCGGGCGGCCTCGCGGGCACGGGCGGCTTCGACGATCTTGCCAACAATGATCTTGGCGTCGTTAGGCCGCTCCTGCAGGTACTCATTGAGCTTGTTGGCCACCACGTCTTCGACCGGGCCACGCACCTCGGAGGAGACCAGCTTGTCCTTGGTCTGACTGGAGAACTTGGGCTCGGGCACCTTGACCGACAGCACGCAGGTCAGACCCTCGCGCATGTCGTCACCGGAGATCTCGACCTTGGCCTTTTTGGCCAATTCGTTCTCGTCGATGTATTTGTTGATAACGCGAGTCATCGCCGCGCGCAGGCCGGTCAGGTGGGTACCGCCGTCACGCTGCGGGATGTTGTTGGTGAAGCACAGCACCTGCTCGTTGTAGCCACTGTTCCACTGCATGGCCACTTCAACGGTGATGTTGGTGGCCTGGTCGCTCATTTTTTCGCCGGTGGCGATGAAGGCGTTGGGATGCAGGACCTGCTTGCCCTTGTTGATGAAGTCAACAAACCCCTTGACGCCGCCTGCCCCCGAGAAGTCATCGCTCTTGCCAGAGCGCTCGTCGTGCAGACGGATCTTGACGCCGTTGTTCAGGAAGGAGAGCTCACGCAAGCGCTTGGCGAGGATCTCGTAGTGGAAGTCGTGGTTCTCGCGAAAGATGTCGGTGTCGGGGAGGAAATGCACCTCCGTACCACGCTTCTCGGTGTCACCGGTGATCTTCATCGGCCGCACCACGGCACGTTCGCCCTTGGGACCGGTTTCCTCCGCCACCTCCCCGCTTTGCACCACGAAGCCCTTGCTGAACTCCAGGGTGTGGACCTTGCCCTCGCGGCGTACCACCAGGCGCAACGAGCTCGAGAGTGCGTTCACGCAAGACACACCCACGCCGTGCAGGCCCCCCGAGACCTTGTAGCTGTTTTGGTTGAACTTGCCACCCGCGTGCAACTCAGTGAGTGCAATTTCAGCGGCCGAGCGCTTGGGCTCGTGCTTGTCGTCCCATTTCACGCCCGTGGGAATGCCACGGCCGTTATCGGTGACGCTGATCGAGTTGTCGGTATGGATGGTGACCACGATGTCGTCGCAGTGACCGGCCAGCGACTCGTCAATCGAGTTGTCGACCACCTCGAACACCAGGTGATGCAATCCTGTGCCATCCGACGTATCCCCGATGTACATGCCGGGTCGCTTGCGCACCGCCTCCAGGCCTTCCAGGATCTGGATACTGCTCTCGCCGTAGCCCTCTGCGGGCGCGGGCTGGGAGCCTTCGGGCTGGTTCTGTTCGGACATAGGCAGGATGTTCTCGGTCTCTGTAAGAGCCGAACCCGCCAAGGGAGGCGGGTCCGGAATTCGGGGAGCACTCTCGCTGGCAGCGTCAAAAACGCTACCGACGAGTGCGGCTTCAGATACGCATGGGCATCACGACGTACTTGAAAGCGTTGTTCTCGGGATTGGTGACGAGCGCCGAGCTGTTGGCGTCTTGCAACTCGATCTTGACCATGTCCTGGGACATGTTGGAGAGGGCATCGATCAGGTAGGTGACGTTGAAGCCGATCTCGATGCTGTCACCGCCGTAGTCGATGTCGAGTTCGTCGACAGCCTCTTCCTGCTCGGCGTTGTTGCTGGCGACTCGCAGAACCCCAGGCTCGACGTTCAGGCGCACACCCTTGAACTTCTCGCTGGTCAGGATGGCGGTGCGCTGCAGGCTCCGGAGAAGTGGCTCGCGGCCCAGGGTGACATGGTTGCGATGGTTCTTCGGGATGACGCGGTTGTAGTCGGGAAACTTTCCCTCGACCAGCTTGGTCACAAACTCCATGCCGTCGAAAGAAAACTTGGCCTGGTTGCTGGCGAACTGCATCTCGATCGCCCCTTCGGCGTCGGACAACAGGCGCTGCAATTCAAGAACCGTCTTGCGCGGAAGGATCACCTCCTGGCGCGGCACTTCAACGTCCAGGGTGGCGCTGGCAAAAGCCAAGCGGTGACCGTCGGTCGCCACCAGGGACAACTGCTTGCCTTCAGCAACGAAAAGAATGCCGTTGAGGTAATAGCGAATGTCGTGAACCGCCATCGCAAAAGACACCTGGTTCAGGAGGTCCTTGAGGGTTTTTTGGGGCACGCTGAAAACGGGCCCAAAGCTCGGCGCCTCCTGCACCAGCGGAAAGTCCTCGGCTGGCAAGGTCTGCAGGGTGAAGCGGCTCTTGCCGCCCTTGAGCGTGAGCTTGTTCTGGTTTGACTCCAGGCTCACCGTCTGGTCCGAGGGCATGGTGCGCAGGATGTCGATCAATTTGCGCGCGCCGACCGTGGTCGTGAAATTGCCTGCGTCCCCACCGAGCTCGGCGGTGGTACGGATCTGAATTTCCAGGTCGCTGGTCGTCAGCTGGACCGAGCTGGCAGTCTTTCGAATCAGGACGTTGGCCAGCACAGGCAGGGTATGCCGACGCTCGACGATGCCGGAAACCGACTGCAGGACCGACAGAACCTTGTCTTGCGTTGCCTTCAGGACAATCATGAATTCCTCTTCTCTTCGGGGGTTTCGGCCGGGGGCCGCAAAGGCGGAATCCCCTTTGCGGACTACCCCAGACATTTTCCCCTGTTTCTGGCTCTGTTTTCGCCTACCGCCACATGACTTTGCGGCTTTTCATTCGGCAGGTCTGCCGGGGCGTCGTGTCTTGGTTGCTCAACCAGGGTTGAAAACCCTGTTCGAGCTCCATCGGTTCGCCAAAACTCAGTTGCACTTGTCTCTATAGATGTTCTTTTTTAAAAATAGTAGTAGCTAGTAGAGGGGCTCCGCCGCTGTGGAAAAACGCCTTTTTTTGAACCGTACCAAGCACTTGCCCTGCCCGTGATCCTGTGGGCGACCCCCGCATCTGCTGTCGCATCAAAGTGGATAAGGCTGAAGATCCGGACTCGCCTGTGCACAAGACCAGGCTTATGCCGAAACTATCCCCAGGCTTGTCCTTGGGTCATCGGCTGAGACAAACCGCCAGCGGGGCTTGAAACACATCCCTTCAGGTTACAAAAACCGTGAAAGGAGTCAGAGGGTAAAGGGGCGGCACTCAAAAAGAACAACATTCAAAAAGGACAAAAGGGCGCAGGTGTGCCAGCCAGAGGAGGCAATGATTGGGGCCCCCAGTGTTGGGGCGCATACCTACCAGCTAGGGATTACCCTTTGAGGGTCTGCTCGAGCACGTGAAGTTGCTGGTTGAGATCCGAGAACTGCTGGCGTTCGCCAGAAATCTTTCGCACCGCGTGGAGAACGGTGGTGTGATCCCTGCCGCCGAACAATTCGCCGATTTCCGGCAGGCTTTTCTGGGTCAGTTCCTTGGCCAAGTACATCGCGATCTGGCGCGGCCTGGCGATGGAGGCCGGGCGCTTCTTGCTGTACATGTCGGCGACCTTGATCTTGTAGTAGTCGGCGACCGTCTTCTGGATGTTCTCCACGCTGATCTGCCGGTTCTGGATAGATAGCAGGTCACGCAGGGCCTCACGGGCCAGCTGGATGGAGATCTCCTTCTGGTTGAACCGTGAGTACGCCAAGATCTTGCGCAGGGCCCCTTCGAGCTCGCGAACGTTGGAGCGCACGTTCTTGGCTACGAAAAAGGCGACCTCCTCCGGCATCTCCGCACCCTCGACCCGTGCCTTGTTGATCAAGATGGCCACGCGCATCTCCAACTCCGGCGGCTCGATCGCCACGGTCAAGCCGGCGTCGAACCTGGAAATCAGTCGCTCGTGGATGTCTGCCAGGCCCTTGGGGTAGGTGTCTGACGTCATCACGATGTGTGACTTCTTGGCCAGCAGGGCCTCAAAGGCGTTGAAAAACTCTTCCTGTGTCCGGTCCTTGTTGGCAAAGAACTGGACGTCGTCGATCAGGAGCAGGTCTAAGGAGTGGTAGCGCTCTTTGAACTGGTCAAAGGTCTTGCGCTGGTAGGCTTTAACCACATCCGAGACAAACTGTTCGGCATGGATGTAGAGAACCTTGGCATTTGGCCGGTCGGCCAACAAGCGATTGCCTACCGCATGAACCAGGTGGGTCTTGCCCAGCCCGACCCCACCGTAGATGAATAATGGGTTGTAGAGCTGTCCCGGAGAACTCGCCACATGCAGAGCTGCTGCCCGTGCCATCCGGTTGGCGCTGCCTTCCACCAGGGTGTCAAAAGTCAATGCGGTATTGAGGCGCGTCTTGAAGCCGTTGGCAGCTGAATCCTCGGCCAGATCAGTAGGCTCTGCCGTCGACACAGGATCCGGTGCCACAGGCTGTGATGAAACACGCACGGGAGACTCCCGGTGAGCAAGCACCAACTCCAATGCTATAGCCTGGCCGTACAGGCGCTCGAGCAGTGTCGAAATACGACCCGCGTATTGGGCCCGGATCCAGTCGAGTTTGAACCGGTTGGCGACGAACAAAGTGACCTTGGAGAGGTCATCACTGACCCGTGCGGTCAGGGGCTTGATCCACGTGTTGAACTGCTGCTCAGGCATCTCCTGGGCCAATTGCTCTACGCAGGTCTGCCAGAGGCTGTCGCCAGTACCCGGGCTGCTTGCCGATCCCCCGGCATCGGTTTCTGGTTGGGGAACCTGGATCATCAATGAGGTCTCTTGTTGTGGATAGCTGGCACGCGGGAGAGCGGCGGAGTCTAGTTTATTCAGAACTTGTCCACAAGCCGCGATCGCTGCGTTGACGGCTGTGCCGGCATCTGGTAACTCCACGCTCACGGAGTGCCGCAACGCCTCATCCTTGCTGGGCTGACAGTTTTCGGCGATAATGCCGGGTTCCCTGGACGCGCCTACGAGTCGGCTAACCGGCTTTGCTGGCTGCGCTTTGCGCTCGCGTCCTTCAACCCCCATCCTGGTCCGAAGATCATGAAACGCACCTATCAACCTTCCAAAGTGCGCCGTGCCCGCACCCACGGCTTCCTGGTCCGCATGAAGACTCGCGGTGGCCGCGCCGTCATCAATGCGCGCCGCGCCAAGGGCCGCAAGCGTCTGGCTGTCTGAGGGCCACCGCCCTCGCGGCGCCTGATCCGACAGACTTGTCCTGTCGTCGTTTGCGCGGACTCCGCTGACCGATCCCGTACCGGCACGTGCAGCGGCTCCAGCATCGTCAACAGTTCGACGCCGTTCTGGCGGGTGCCACGGTGGCACGCACCCCGCATTTCGCATTGCACCGTTGCGCGCTGGATTCGACAGGGTCTGGGTCCCAGGGACCGCAGGCCCTGTTTGCTGTCCGGGCTCCCTGGATCGGCGCCCTGATTCCCAAGCGCTGGGCAAAGCGGGCGGTCACCCGAAACACCATCCGACGTCAGATCTACGCCGTGGCCAGTGAATTTGCCTCCCTCCCTGAAGCCGCCCATGTGGTCCGGCTTCGGTCAGGCGTGGACCGCCAGGCTTTTCCCAGTGCCAGTTCCTTGGCCCTCAAACAGGCCCTGCGGGCCGAGTTGAAGGCCTTGTTCTCAGGTGCCAGGTCATGATGCGCGCCACGCTGATCGGTCTGGTCAAGGCCTACCGTCTGCTGTTGTCCCCCTGGCTCGGTTCCTCCTGCCGCTTCACCCCGACCTGCTCCGTCTACGCCCTGGGCGCGCTCGAGCAGCATGGCGCCCTCGCCGGTGCTTACTTGGCCAGCGCACGCATCGCCCGTTGCCACCCCTGGTGTGCGGGCGGGCATGATCCCGTACCTGCAGAGCCTCCGCGTTTGTTTGCCCGCCTGCGCCCGGCCCCCTCGGCCGAGCCAATCAACTCTTTGCCTCACAAGAAGACCTCATGAACGACATTCGTCGCACCATCCTCTGGGTGGTTTTCGGTTTCTCCATGGTGTTGCTGTGGGACCAATGGCAGGTTTACAACGGTAACTCGGCCACCTTTTTCCCCAGCCCGGCGGCCACCACGGCCAAGGCACCACCCGCGGCAGCATCGGCCAGCGCCACCCCCGGTGCCACGTCGTTGCCGACCTCCACCGCCGCCGCCGCTGGCGTTGCCGACGTGCCCTCGGGCAAGGCGGCGGTCGCCGCGCGGGAGCAGGTCACCATCACCACGGACCTGATGCGCCTGGTTTTCGACACCGAGGGGGGGTCCTTGGTGCGCGCCGAGTTTCTTCGCCATGCGGCCGACAACACCGCCGGCCTGCCGCAAGACCCGCGCTTCGTCCTCCTCGAGCAGTCGGCCCAGCGCGTATACCTGGCCCAGACCGGCCTGATCGGCGGTGATTTCCCCAACCACAAGACGGTGATGACTCTGGTGCCCGGCGAGCGCACGCTCGGCGAGGGCAGCCAGTCACTGGCCGTTCGCTTTGAGTCGCCGGAGAAAAATGGCGTCAAGCTGGTCAAGACCTACCAGCTGCAGCGCGGAGCTTATGACATTGCGGTCAAGCACGAGATCATCAACACCGGCAGCCAGCCTGTCTCGCCGCAGGTGTACCTGCAGCTGGTGCGCGATGGCAACAAGCCTGCCGACGAATCGGCCTTCTATTCAACCTTCACCGGCCCCGCGGTCTTCACCGAGGAAAAGAAGTTCCAGAAGGTTGAATTTGCCGACATAGAAAAAGGCAAGGCCGACTTCCAGACCAAGTCCAGCGCCGGCTATGTGGCCTTGGTGCAGCACTACTTTGCCAGCGCCTGGATCCTGCCCCAGGGTCAGCCGCGCGATCTGTTCATGCGCAAGGTGGACACCAACCTCTATGCGGCGGGCATGATCACCGCACCGCAGGCAGTGGCCCCGGGCTCAACGGCCACCGTGCAGTCGAAGTTCTTTACCGGTCCGCAGGAAGAAAAGATGCTCGAGCGCGTCGCTCCGGGTCTGGACTTGGTCAAGGACTACGGCTGGCTCACCATCCTGGCCAAGCCCCTGTACTGGCTGCTGGACAAGCTGCACAGCTTCCTGGGCAACTGGGGCTGGTCCATCATGGGCTTGGTGCTTCTGATCAAGATCGCCTTCTACTGGCTGCAGGCCAAGGGCTACGAGAGCATGGCCAAGATGAAGGCGGTTAATCCCCGCGTCATGGCGATGCGTGAGCGGCTCAAGGACAACCCGCAGCAGATGCAGCAAGAGATGATGCGTCTGTACCGTGAAGAGAAGGTCAACCCCCTGGGCGGCTGTCTGCCCATCGTGGTTCAGATCCCGGTGTTCATCGCGCTGTACTGGGTGCTGCTGTCCTCGATCGAGATGCGGCACGCCCCTTGGATCGGCTGGATCCAAGACCTCTCGGCCAAGGACCCGTTCTACATCCTACCGGTGATCATGACCCTGTCTACCATGCTGCAGACCGCGCTCAACCCGGTGCCGCCTGACCCGATGCAGGCCAAGCTGATGTGGATCATGCCCCTGGTCTTCTCGGTCATGTTCTTTGTTTTTCCGTCCGGCCTGGTGCTGTACTGGATCACCAACAACCTGTTGTCTATCGCCCAGCAATGGATGATCAATACGCGTATGGGGGTCCCTCCGGAGTTCAACATGCCGAAGTTCAAGTAAAACAAAAAGGGCCGCCTAGCGGCCCTTTCCAATGACGGAGCCCCGAGGCCTCTTTCACCACCATGCTCGCAGACCGCAACGCGCCGATTGCCGCCATTGCCACCGCGCCAGGTCGTGGTGCCGTGGGTATCGTGCGGGTCTCCGGCCGCGGCTTGGGCGCGCTGGTACGCGCCTTGTGCGGCCGCGAGTTGCAGGCGCGGCAGGCGCGTTATGGCCCGTTCGTGGCGTCGGACGGCAGGGCCATCGACCACGGCCTGGCCTTGTTTTTCCCTGCCCCGCACTCCTTCACGGGCGAGGACGTGCTGGAGTTGCAGGCCCACGGGGGACCGGTGGTGTTGCAGCTGCTGCTGGCCCGCTGCCTGGAGGCCGCTGCCGAGATCGATGCCGCCAGCGGAGAGTCCCGCCTCCCCGGCCTGCGCGTGGCCGATCCCGGCGAGTTCACCCAGCGGGCATTCCTCAACGACAAGATTGACCTGGCCCAGGCCGAGGCCATCGCCGACCTGATTGACGCCAGCACCGAAGCCGCTGCGCGCAGCGCCAGCCGATCGCTCGCGGGCGAGTTCTCGCGCGAGGTGCACGCCCTGCGCGATGCCCTGATCCATCTGCGCATGCTGGTCGAGGCAACGCTCGACTTCCCGGAGGAGGAGATCGACTTCCTCCGGCAGTCCGACGCCCAAGGCCAGCTCGATCGTCTGCAGGCGCGTCTGGCCCAGGTGCTTGCCCGCACACGCCAGGGCGCTCTCCTGCGCGAGGGCATCACCGTGGTCATCGCAGGCCAGCCCAATGCCGGCAAGAGTTCGCTGCTCAACGCACTCGCGGGTGCGGAACTGGCCATCGTCACCCCGATCGCTGGCACCACCAGGGACGTGGTGAGCCAGTCCATCCAGATCGAGGGTGTGCCCCTGAATGTGGTCGACACCGCAGGCCTGCGCGAAAGCGAGGACCCGGTGGAGAAGATCGGCATCGAGCGCGCCTGGGAGCGGATCACTGGCGCCGACGCCGTGCTGTTTCTCCACGACCTGTCGCGCCTGGGCGAGGTCCCCTACCAGGCGGACGACGCGCGGATTCGCGCCACGCTCGCCGAGCGCCTGCCCGCGCAGGTGCCGGTCATCGAGGTCTTTAACAAGCAGGACCTGGCCCCTGCGGCCCTGCCCGATGTCGGGCTGGCGCTGTCGGCGCGCACTGGCGAGGGCCTGGCGGCGCTGCGCGCGCGATTGCTCGAGGTGGCTGGCTGGCAGTCTGCGCCCGAGGGCGTGTGGCTGGCGCGTGAGCGCCATGTGCAGGCGCTCGGGCGGGTGGGCGGTCACCTGCAGGCGGCCCATGACTTGCTCGCCGCACAGGCCTCGGCGCTGGACCTCATGGCCGAGGAGTTGCGCCTGGGCCAAAACGCTCTCGGCGAGATCACTGGCGAGTTCACGGCCGACGATCTGCTGGGCGTCATCTTCTCTAAGTTCTGCATCGGCAAATAGGACACCGCGCGCGACGCGCCCGGTTGGCGACCGTGGCGACAGGAGGTGAGGCCGCGATGGGAGACGCCATCCGAAAAGCTGTTACAACTTCAGAACAAAGACTCGCAGCGATCCATCCATGCCCAAGACATCGGCGCCTGCCAAACTCCTCGTCCTCGCCGCCCTGGTCATTTCCACCAGTGCCAACGCCGCGTTTCTAGACGGCAATGACCTCTACGAGCGACTGACCGATTACAAGCGCGAGACATCCCGGTCCCTGGTGAGCGCCTCGATGGCTTTTGGTTTCGTCGTCGGCGTCGCCGACACGTGGAATGGGCAGGCCGGCGCCAAGAGCGGCTACATGTTCTGCCTGCCCAAGAACGTGAAGGCGGGACAACTTGTCGATGTGGTGCTTGAGTACCTGCGTACGAACCCCGCCGATCGGCACTATTCCGCGGGCAGTCTCGTCCAGGCCTCATTCGACACGGCCTTTCCCTGCCGCTGACGCAAACCGAGTCTTTCGCTGGGTTTCCCGTGGACGAGCATCGGCCCTTCACCTAAAATTTGTTCGTTTCAGATAAGAAACCTTGTTTTATTAATGAAACAAATCGGCGGACAGGCATCAAAAATCAGCGAGCAGGCATGAACATCCAGGGCATCGACGAAATCACCTTCGGCGCGACCGATCTCGCCGCCTGTCGCCGGTTCTTCCAGGACTGGGGCCTCACCCTGATCTCGGAGGCGCCCGAGGCGCTTGTGTTCGAGAGTCTGAACGGTTGCCGGGTCATCGTCGCGCACTCCGACACGCCGGGGCTGCCGACAGGCATCGAGCCCGATCCCACGCTGCGCGAGGTGGTCTGGGGCGTCGACAGCCCCGAGACCCTGGCGCATTTCCGTGCTCGCCTGAACGGACAGCCTGGCTTCGTCGACGATGCCGGCCGCATCGCATGCATCGACCCCAACGGCCTGGCCCTTCGCATTCAGGTCAGTCGCAAAAGGCCGATCGAGATCGAATCGGCCAAGACCAATACCTGGTCCGCGCGCCATCGCATCAATCAAGCCAGCCCCGCCTACGACCGGGCCACCCCGGTGGAGGTGGGCCATGTGGTCTTGTTCGTCCACGACCTGGCCGAGGTGACCCGCTTCTATGAGGAGAAGCTGGGCTTCGTCCTCTCCGACCGCTATCCCGGCCGCGGCAGCTTCTTGCGCTGTGCGCCCGAGGGCGGGCACCACGACCTGTTCCTGCTGCAGCCGCCCGAGCCGCGCAAAGGCCTCAACCATGTGGCGTTTGCGGTGAGGGATTTGCATGAGGTGGTCGGTGGCGGCCTTCATATGTCTCGCTGCGGCTGGGACACCGAACTTGGCCCGGGTCGCCACCCCATTTCCTCGGCGATGTTCTGGTACTTTGTGAGTCCCGCCGGCGCGCTGGTGGAGTACTACACCGACGAGGACGAACTCACCGGCGACTGGCAGCCGCGCGACTTCACCCCCGGACCCACCGTGTTCGCCGAGTGGGCGGTCAAGGGCGGCATCGACGGCAAGACTCGCCGCCAAGTCAATGCCGAGGCGCCTTCGGGCCGCTTCATGACTGACAAGCCCAAGGGATGAGGCGAGACCTCCCCGCCCCCCCAGGCTCGCGCACAGTTTTGCAACGGAACACGCCCACCCGATTCGTTACGACCGCTCCGGAGAACGCCATGGCCGAACAGCCGCTCTATAACGAAACCCATCAGAATCGCCGCGCCGTACCCACCGCTTATGAAAGCCTGCTGGGTGACTCGATCGAGCGCGCTTTCGGCCAGGGCATCCATGACCTGCACGGCCTGGTCGCCTATCTGAACCAGGCGGGCCCCTCGGCGCCCAACGGCCAAGCCTGGACAGCCCAGAGTTACTCGCGAGAGATCGCCCGCTTGGCGGCGGCCTGAGCCCCGAACAACTGCTAAGAAAAGCGCCAAGCAAGCCCCAACCTGCCGCAGACCGACGCTCGCCTCGAACCGGAGACCGACATGAACATGGCCTACGCCCCCGTGAATTTCCAGCAGGACCCGATCGACGCAGCCCTCGCGCAGGGCCTCAAGGACCTGTGGTTCCCGGTCTGCCCCTCGCACTTCGTGAAGGAACAGCCCGTCTCGCTGCGGCGCCTGGGCTACAAGATCGTGCTGTGGCGTGATGGCCAAGGGCAGGTGCAAGCGCTGGAGGACCACTGCCCCCACCGTGGCGCGCCGCTCTCGCTGGGCGTGATCCTGGGCGACCGACTGGCCTGCGCCTACCACGGGGTCGAGGTGCGCCAAGATGGCGTCGTGACCAAGGTGCCGGGCAGCCCCGGCTGCAAGCTCGAGGGCATGAAGGCCGCGCGGCGCTTTCACGCGGCCGAGGCCGCTGACGCCATCTTCCTGTTCAACGCCACCGACCCGCACTGCGAGAGCCCGCCCCCGCTGGTGCTCCCGGAGCAGCTTTCGTCTCCCGAGTGGTCCTCATTCCTTTGCTACACCGAGTGGGGCTGCGACTACCGTTATGTGATCGACAACGTGATGGACCCGATGCACGGCGCCTACCTGCACCGGCAGTCGCACTCCATGGCCGAGGGTGAGATCAGCGCCGAGTTTCAGCTCACCGACACCGACCAGGGCTTCATCTTCGAGAAGAAGGGCCAGAAGGGCATCAACTTCGACTGGACCGAGTGGATCGACAACGGCACCCACTGGATGCGTCTGGCGATTCCCTATCCCAAGACTGGCGGCCCTGGCGGCCCTTTCACCATCATCGGCAGCTACACGCCCATTGCCGCACGCGCCAGCGGCGTCTTTCACTGGCGTTGCCGCAAGGTCGAGGGCTGGGAGCGCGACACCTGGCGCTTCCTGTACAAGAACCGCCTGGAGCAGCGGCACTGGAACGTCCTCGAGCAGGACCGCGTGCCGATGGAGGCGATGGAGCCCGACGCCAACAAGCGCGAGCACCTGTACCAGCACGACATGGGCATCGTCCGCCTGCGCCGGCACTACCGCAATCTGGCCGCCGCGCAACTTGAAAAGGCGGGTCAGGCGACCTGACCCCGTGGTCGTACCCGGTGGCACTCCCTGCACGGGCTGCCGACCTGGGCCCTACCCGCGACCCGCCGCCTGTCACCGTGCTCTCGGCCAGAAGTAGCCCCCCAGCCGGCCGGCCCTGGCTTCCCCTGTTACGCTCTACAGCTCCCCAGCATTACCTCCGTAAAGGCCCGCTCCCGTGACCGCGACCCTGACCGCCCTGGTCTCCCAGATCCGCTACGAAGCCAAGGACATCCACAGCATCGAGCTGCACCCGGTGGGTGCCACCGCCTTTCCCGCCTTCGAAGCGGGCTCCCACATCGACCTGCACCTGGGCAACGGCCAGGTGCGCTCCTACTCGCTGTTCAATCCCGCCGGTGAAACCCACCGCTACTGCGTGGGCGTCTTGAAGGACGCCAAGAGTCGAGGCGGCTCGCGCTGGGTGCACGAGCAGCTGCGTGTCGGCAGCACCCTCACCATCAGCGCGCCGCGCAACAACTTCCCGCTTCAAGAAGGCGCCGACCACAGCGTGCTGGTCGCCGGCGGCATCGGCATCACACCCATCCTGTGCATGGGCCGACGCCTGCAGGCCCTAGGCCGGCCCTTCGAAGTGCTGTACTTCGCCCGCTCGCAACCGCACGCCGCCTTCGTCGCCGAGGTGGAGGCCCTGGGCGCGCCGGTGCACTGGCACTTTGACGACGCGCGCGGCGGCCCGCCCGACCTGCGGGCCCTGCTGGCGGCTCGGCCTGCCGGCGCCAACACCCACTACTACGCCTGCGGCCCCGCGGTGATGCTCGATGCCTTCGAGAAAAACTGCGCCGACCTGGGCTACACCAAGGCCCACATCGAGCGCTTCGCCGCCGTCGAGGTGAAGGCGGCTGCCGATGCGCGCAGCGGGTTTACCGTGATCCTTAAGCAGTCAGGCAAGGAATTCACCGTCACCGCCGACCAGACCCTGCTGCAGGCCCTGCGCGCCAATGGCGTTGAGCCTGTCACCAGCTGCGAGGACGGCATTTGCGGCGCCTGCGAGACCCAGGTTCTCGAGGGCCTGCCCGACCACCGCGATTCGGTTCTGAGCAAGGCCGAGCGCGAGGCGAACAAGACCATGATGATCTGCGTCGGCGGCTGCAAGAGCGAGCGACTGGTGCTCGCGCTCTGAGCCTGCGCCCCCGCCGGCCTATTCCCGCCGATTCACGCGCGACCCTCCTGGGTGAGGTCGCCCGGGCGGGTGGTTCACCCGCATCTGCCCCGCCAGATCAGGCCGAGGCGGTGGGATAGGGGCTGGTGTCTGCTGCCTCCAGCATCGCCCGAGCCAGGCGCTCCATCAGCTCGCTGCGCACCGCCTGTGCAGCGGGCGCGCTCCAGAGATTGCGCAACTCCTTCGGGTCGGCCTGCAGGTCGTACAGCTCCCCCCAGGGCTGGCCGTCATAGAAGGTGAGGCGGTGCTGCCGGGTGCGCAGCGTGCGCATGCGCACCCGGCGGTCCATGCCGAAGTCGGCGCGCTGGCTTTCCTCCTCGACCAGCAGCGCCTCGCGCACCTCCTGCACCTCGCCCCGTAGCACGGGCAGCAGCGACCGCCCGTGCATGCCGTTGGCTGGCAGGAGGCCGGCGCGTGCCAGCACCGTGGCGGCGATGTCGGTCGTCTGTGCCAGGGCGTCGACGACGCGGCCCGCCGGTGCTGCGCGCTCGCGGCCTCCTTGCGAAGCCTTCATGTCGGGCGATTGCGCCGTGTCGCGCCAGATGAAGGGCACCCGGGTGAGCGCGTCGTAGTGCAGCCCGCCCTTGAACATCAGGCCGCGTTCCCCCAGCAGCTCGCCGTGGTCGGCCGTGAACATCACCACCGTGTTGCCGTCCAGGCCGAGCGCCCGCAATTGCGCCATCACCTGACCCACCGCATCGTCGATGCAGGCCAGGCTGCCGTGGTGCAGGGCCTGGGCCTCTCGGGCCTCCTGCGCGCTGCAGGCGAAGGCCCCAAAGCCCGGCTTGAAGCCGGGGTTGGCGCTGCGCTGCGCGCGCAGCCAGGCCAGGGCAGGCGGCGGGTTCACGCCCTCGGCCGCAAAGGTCTCGGGCAGGGGCATGTCCTCTGGCCTGAACAGGTCCCAGTAGCGCCCGGGAGGGGTGAAGGGATGGTGCGGGTCGGGGAAGGAGCATTGCAGGAAGAAGGGCTGCCTCCCCTGCTCTCCGTTTTTGCCTTGCGCGCCTTGCGCGAAGTCGGCCAGCATGGCGCAGGTTTGCTGGGCGATCCAGGCGGTGGGGTAGAGATCTTCCGGTACGCGGGTGCGCCAGGCCTGGCCCAGCGCGCCCAGGGCCAGCCCCGGCGTGGGGATGGCGTTCGCCGGGCCGATCAATCGGTCTGCTTCGCCTGGCGGCAGCTGGGCCCGCAGCCACCGGCGCCAGTGCCCCTGTTGCTCGTCGCCGTGGCCGATGCTCAGTGCCACCCGCTCGAAGCCGTAATAGGGGAGATCGAGCTCCCAGCCGGGGTCCTCTTCCCACCGGCGGCCCACCTCCTGGCCGTAGCGGCCCGGGTAGGGCCGGCTTGCGTCCTGCGGCAGTCTCTGGCCAGCGGCGGGCCAAGGGGGCGCCACCGCGGTGATGTTCTGCAAATGCGACTTGCCCGCCAATGCGGTGCGCCAGCCGGCCTCGCGCAGTTGCTCCACGAAGGTCGATTCGCCCAGCGAGAGCTCGCGCCCGTTCATCTGCAGCCCGTGCGCGCTGGGCAGGCGCCCGGTCATGAGCGAGGCCCGATTGGGCTGGCAGATCGGGGTCGCAACATGGAACTGCTCGAAGCGCGCGCCGCCCGCCGCCAGGGCGTCGATGTGCGGCGTGCGCACCCGCGCGTGGCCCGCGCATCCCAGAAGATCGGCGCGGTGCTGGTCGGTGACGAACAGTAGGAAGTTGGGGCGCGGGGCCATGGGGGTGGAAAGCCTGGCGCGGGCTACATGCGCCAGGTTGGCCGACCGGGTCAGTCGGCCTTGATATTGAGCTCGCGCGCCAGCGTGCCGTAGCGCTGGTTGTCGGCTTTCATAAAGCCCTCGAGCACCTGCGGCGAACCGCCGGCCACCTCGATGCCCGCGGCCATGAGCTTGTCGCGCACCTCGGGCATCTTGATCACCTCATTGATCTCGCGGTTGATGCGGGCGATGGTGGCTGCAGGCGTGGCTGCAGGCGCGAACACGCCGTACCAGGCGTTCACCTCCACCCCGGGCACACCCTGCTCGGTGGCGGTGGGCACCTCGGGCAGCAGCTCGGAGCGACGGGCCTCGGTGACCGCCAGGGGCACCAGCTTGCCGGCTTTGATGTGCGGCACTGCGCCGCCCAGGCCCACGTACAGCAGCTTGACTTCGCCCGCGAGCGAGGCGGTGATTGACGGAGCGACGCCCTTGTAGGGCACGTGCATCAGGTCCAGCTTGGTGCTGCGCTTGAACATCTCACCGGCGAAGTGCATGGGCGATCCGTTCCCCGCGCTGCCATAGGGCAGACCCGGGGACTTGCGCGCGGCCTCGAGCGCCGCCTTCAGATTGTTGGCCCCGAGAGAGGGGTTGGCGACCAGCACCAGGGGCGTGGTGGCCGGCGCGATCACTGGCGCCAAGTCCTTGTGCACATCGACGCCGCCGCCCGCACCAGGGGGCAGCACATGGGGCGAGATGACCATGGTGTTGGGTGTGAGCAGAAGGGTGTGGCCATCGGCCGGCGCCTTGGCGACGAAGCTGGCGCCCACCAAAGCGCCGGCGCCAGGCTTGTTGTCCACCACCACGGGCTGGCCCAGGCGCGGCGCGAGTTTCTCGCCGATGATGCGCGCGGCCAGGTCGGGCCCGCCGCCTGGCGGGAAGGGCACGACCAGGGTGACCTGGCGCGAGGGGAAGGCGGCCTGGGCCGATGCCAGCTGCGGCATTCCGGCGGCCAGGGCCAGGCCGCTGGCTGCCAGCAGCCCCAGTGTGCTGCGGCGGGGCAGCGAATGATTCGACGTGTGCTTCATGTGGTCTCCGTTCTTTGGTTACTTCTGCAGGGTGAATTGAATCTCTTGCACGGCCCCTCAGGCCAAGGGGGTGTTCCAGGCGTCGTAGCCATAGACCCAGTCGGCATTGCCAGGGCCCTTCATCCACTGGTTTCCGCGCGAACCGATCTGGATTCTCGCGGTGCGTTCGCGGCGCGCATCCTCGTAAACCTGTAGTCCCTTTTGCGCCTGGGGGCGTGTCGCGGCCTCGGTGAGCGCGCGACCCAGCACCACCGCGTCCTCGATCGCCATGCCGGCGCCCTGTGCCATGAAGGGCAGCATCGGGTGGCAGGCGTCGCCCAGCAGGGTCACCGTGCCCACGCCCCAGCGGGTCAGGGGTTCGCGCTCGTACAGTGCGCTCTTGAGAACGCTGTCGCAGGCCTCGAGCAGCTTGCGTGGTTCGGCATGGAAGTCTTGGTAGGCGGCGCGCAGTTCATGCACATCGCCCTCGCTGGTCCAGGACTCCTCGGTCCAATCAGGCTGCCCGGTGGTGGCGAAGACGAAGGTCTCGCGGCCCTGGTTAAGCGGGAAGGTCACGATCTGGGTGTGTGCGTTGGGCCCCCACCACTTGGTGAAGGCCTCGATCTCGGGCACGTCTTTGACCCGCTCGGTCGGCACCACGGCGCGGTAGGAGACGACGCCGGTGAAGCGCGGCTTTTCTTCTCCGAACAGGGCTGCGCGAACCCGGGAGTGAATGCCGTCGGCGCCGACGACCAGGTCATGCCGGGCGCTGCTGCCGTCTTCGAAGGTGAGTGTCACACCCTGCGCGTCCTGCGTCAGCGTGGCCATGCGTTTGGCAAAAAGTACCCGCTCCCCCGGAAATTCGGCCGCAAGTGCCGCCAGCAGATCGGCGCGGTGGATGGTCACCTGAGGCGCGCCGTACTGCGTCTCGGCGATATTGCCCATGCCCAGGCGAGAGGTCTCGGCATTCGTATCCCAGTCGCGGCTGATGCGGTAGGTCGGCTGTGCGCCCTCCGCGCGAATACGCGCGCCGATGCCACCGCCCAGTCCGTCCAGTGCCCGCACCACATTGGGCGTGAGGTTGATGTCGGCGCCGACGCGCATCCACTGCTTTGCCTGCTCGTAGACGGTGACCTCGTGCCCGGCGCGGCGCAGCGCGATCGCGGCGGTCAGCCCGCCGACGCCGCCGCCGGCGATGCCGATGTTCATTGCTTGCATGCGAAGAGACTCCTCGGAATTCAGAATGCGCCAGGGAAGGACCCGCCATCGAGCAGGACGTTCTGGCCGTTGATGTAGCCGGCATGCACGCTGCACAGGAAGGCGCAGGTCTTGCCCAGCTCCTCGGGCTGGCCCAGACGCCGGGCCGGGTGTTTGGCGACGCGGGCGGCGCGTATCTCGGCCACGCTCTTGCCATCGCGCTTGGCCTGGGTTGCAAAGTTGCTCGCCAGTCGGGCAGTGTCGAAGGTACCGGGCAGCAGGTTGTTGATGGTCACGCCGCGGGCGATGACGCTGCGCGCCAGCCCGGCGGCGAAGCCGGTGAGGCCGGCGCGCGCGCCGTTGGACAGGCCCAGGATCTCCAGCGGTGACTTCACCGCGCTGGAGGTGATGTTGACGATCCGGCCAAAGCCACGGTCCATCATGCCGTCCACCGTTGCTTTGATCAGTTCGATCGGCGCCAGCATGTTGGCGTCCAGTGCGCCGATCCAGTCCTCGCGGTCCCAGTTCCGGAAATCGCCCGCCGGCGGCCCGCCGGCGTTGGTGACGACGATGTCGAACTGCGGATGCGCGGCGAAGATGCGCGCACGGCCCTCGGCGGTAGTGACGTCGGCGGCGACCCACGCGACCTGGCCGCCACTGGGCGCGGCCAGTTCGGCCAGACCCGCCGCTGCTTCCCGCAGCGGGCCCTCGGTGCGTGCCACGATGACCACCTGCGCGCCCTCGGTGGCCAGCGCAGTGGCGCATGCCAGTCCCAGCCCGGCGCTTGCGCCGCACACCAGGGCCTTCTTGCCGGAAATTCCCAGATCCATGTCTTGCTTTCCTCAGGCGCCAGGCGCCATCACCACTTGAATCGATGGCATGGTTTGCGCCTCGCGCAGGTCCACGTCCAGCCGGGCCCAGGCGTCGATCTCCACCTTCAGCTCGGCGAACACCAGGGCGCGCACCTCCACCAGCGTGGAGCAGGGAAAGTGAGCGCCGAAAAAGTCCCTGCGGGCTCGGCCGACCTCGTCCTTGTCGGCGATGTCGGTCAGGTAGACCACCGTCTTGAGGATGTTGTGTCGGTGCCCGCCCGCGGCCCGTACCAGGTCCTCGAGCTTGTGCAGCACCACCAGGGTCTGTGCGTAAGCACCCAGGGGCTGGCCCGCCTGCGCCGCCTCGCGGGTGGCGGGGTGGCCAGTCATGCCCGACATCACCACCTCATTGCCGACGCGCCAGGCGTTGGTCCAGGAGGCGCCAGGCAGGTCAGGGACGGCCTGGCAGACGACGCGGTGTGGCGTGCTCATCGCAACTCCCATGGGTAAGAGGCCCTCACTGCCCACCGGCGCGCACGCGCTGAATGATGCGTTCGCGCACCGGCACGAAGTCGTAGCTCGGGTAGACCTCGGTGCTGAAGACGCCCCAGGCCGAGCGCTCGAGCTCGAGGTTCACTTGCCCGAGCAGCGCCGGGGGTACCTCCAGTGTCACGATCTGGCCCAGGCCCATGGCCACGGTCCACGACACCACCCGGGTGCCCGGCACCGGGAAACGGTCCCACCACTCGGAGGCCTTGAGCCGGGACTGCACCTCGTCGAGCACCAGGCCGGGGTGGTGCTTGAGGAGGATCGTGAGCAGCACGTTGGAGTCGGGCGCTGCGTTTGCGCCGTGATCGGCTTCGGTCATGCGGTCGGTGCTCCCAGGGCTGGTGCGTCGGATCGGTGTCTCACTCGGCGACGATGCTGCGGGCCTTGATGATGCCGGCCCAGGTCGCGGTCTCGGCCTTGATGTGGGCGGCGAACTCGACCGGCTTCATCAGCACCGGCGTCAGCCCTTGTGACCGAAGCTGCTCGCGCACCTCCGGTCGCGCCAAGGCGTCGGTGGCGTCCTTGAGGACCTGGGCCACCGCTTCGGGCGGCGTGCCGGCGGGTGCCAGAACGCCATACCAGGAGGTCACCACCACACCGGGGATGCCCAGCTCGGCCAGGGTCGGGATTTCTGGCGCGACCACCGCGTCGCGCACGCTGTCGGTCACCCCCAGTGCGACCAGCTTGCCAGAGCGAATGTGCTGCAGCGTGGCGGGCAGGTTGGAAAACATCAGGGGCACGGTTCCGCCCAGCACGTCGTTGAGCGCGGGCGCGGTGCCCTTGTAGGGAACGTGCATCAGATCGGTGCCGGTCTGCTGCTTGAACAGCTCGCCTGCCAGGTGCAGGCCGCTGCCGATGCCGGGCGAGGCGTAGCTGAAGCCGCCTGGTCTGGCCTTGGCCGCAGCCACCAGCTCCCTGACATCGCGCACCTTGGCGCCGGGGCCGGCAACCAGCACATTGGGCGCCTTGGCCACCATGGTCACCGCTACAAAATCCTTCTCGATGTTGAAGGGAAAGTTGGTCATCAAGGTGGGGTTGATGGTCAAATTGCCCGCCGGAATCATCAGCAAGGTGCGGCCGTCAGGCCGGGCCTTCTTGACCTTGTCGATCCCCAGGTTGCCCGCCGCGCCGGGCAGGTTCTCCACCACCGCCGGCTGACCGCTGCGCCGGCTGATCTGCTCGGCCAGGATGCGGGCCAGGGTATCCACCGGGCCGCCGGGCGGGAAGGGCGCGACGATGGTGGTGCGTTCGGCCTGCGCCAGTGCGGCGGGGGTCACGAGGCCGGCAACGAGGCTGGCGAGGCAGGACAACAGGAGGCGGCGTTGGTTACGCATGGTGGAAGTTCCTCTTGAAAGTGCGAGTGGAGAGTGCAAGCCGATAGTGCGAGTGGAGGCGTGTGTGATGCTGCGGATCCATGCTCAGTCGGCCCAGGGCAGGGGCGCGTCGTTGAGGCCCCAGTAAAAGCTTTTCTGGGCGGTGTACTCCAGGATGCCCAGACGGCCCTTCTCCCGGCCCGTGCCGCTTTGCTTGACGCCGCCAAAGGGCGTGCTCACCGAAAACAACTTGTAGGTGTTGACCCAGACGGTGCCGGTCTCCAGCGCCCGGCCGATGCGCCAGGCGGCCTTGTAGTCGCGCGTCCAGATGCCCGAGGCCAGGCCGAAGACGCTGTCGTTGCACTGGGCCACCAGGTCGGCCTCGTCGGTCCAGGGCAGCAGGGCCAGAACCGGGCCGAAGACCTCTTCCTGGCACAGGCGGGCTGAGTTGGGCAGGCCCTCGAACACGGTGGGCAGGTAGTAGCTGCCCTTGTCATACATCGCGCCCTGGGGCCGGGCGCCGCCGGTGAGCAGCTCGCCGCCCTCCTGGAGGCCCAGCGCGACGAAGCCTTCCACCGTGGATCGGTGACCCATGTTGACCAGCGGGCCCATTTGCGTGCGCTCGCTGGACGGGTCGCCCACGCGCAGGGCCTTTACGCTGTCCAGTAGGCGGCGTTTGAACTCGTCGTACACGCTGGCATGCACGAAGGCGCGCGATCCCGCGATGCACGATTCGCCCGAGCTCGAGAAGATGCCAAAAAGCACACCCTTGACCGCGTGGTCCAGGTCGGCGTCGGCGCAGACGATGGTGGGCGATTTGCCCCCCAGCTCCAGCGAGGTGGGCATGAGCTTTTCGGCCGCCAGCCGCTGGATGCCCAAGCCCACATTCGTGCCGCCGGTGAAGGCGATGCGCTTGACCAGGGGGTGGCGCACTAGGGCGTCACCGACCACCGAGCCCTTGCCGGGGAGCACGCTGAGAATTCCGTCGGGTACGCCCGCTTCCTGCGCGATGCGCGCCAGCTCGATCGCCATGCGCGGGGTGATCTCGGCCGGCTTGAAGACGACGGCGCAACCGGCCGCGAGCGCCGGCGCGAGCTTTTGCGCCTCGCTGGCGATGGGCGAGTTCCAGGGGGTGATGGCGCCCACCACGCCCAGGGGCTCGTTCACGCTCATGGTGAAGTAGTCGCCGCGTGCCGGCGTGAGCGTTTCCTCCCAGGTCTCGCAGGCGGCGGCGAAGAACTGGAAGGTGCCGGCGGCACTGGCCACGAGGGCGCGGGTCTCGTTGATCGGCTTGCCGTTGTCCAGACGCTGCAGCTGCGCCAGTTCTTCGGCGCGTGAACGGATGCCCCCCGCGATGCGATGCAGGATGGCCGCGCGCTCGTGGCGCTTGAGCCCGGCCCAGTTGGCCTTTTTGCGTGCGGCCTCGGCCACTTGCACCGCCTCGTCCACGTCCGCCGCGGTGGCCGCGTGCAGGGTGGCGACGGTGCTGCTGTCATGCGGGTATTCGGTGGCGTAGGCGGGGCCGGTGGCGTCGCGCCAGCGGCCAGCCATCAGGGTCTGGAGTTTCTCGGTCATGGGCAGGCCCCGGTCAAAGCGTGACCGCGTTCACGCGGTTGTGGAGAAAGCGCAGTGCGGACAGCACCGTGAGCGCCGATGTCTTGGGGTTCTCGGCCAGCGGTTTGCCGCGCATGGTCAGGTGCATCTCGCCGAACTCGCCGCGCACCTCGATCTCGTGGATGTTCTCGTCCACCGTCGGGTCGGCCACCAGGCGCACACGGGTGGCGTCCAGACCCAGGCCTGCCAGGGAAATGGTGGCGGCGACGTTGGCGTTCTTCGGGTACAGGCGGGCCGCCTCGCGGGCGCTGCCTTCGAGGATGACGGTGGGCGTTCGGATCGACTTCAGGTCAAAGGCCCCGTCGGCGGGTGTCCCGCTCCAGCTCAAAGGCGGCTTGCGGCCGATGTAGGTGACCTCGGTCAGACCGGTGATTCGGGCGGCCGCGATCGCGTCCACCCCGCCAATCGCGCCCGACAGCAAGTGCACCTGCGTGCCACCTGCGCGGGCCGCATCGGCCAGATCCTCGGGCAGGCCGGGCTCGGACAGGGCGCCGATGGACAGCACCGCGCATTCCACGCCGCGGGTCAGCGCTGGCACCACATGTTCGGTCAGCGCGGCATGGCCGGCGCACTCGAGCACCAGCGTCGTGGTCGCTGGCACCGCGGTCACCACCTCCACCGAGTCCGCTAGGCCCATGCGCGCTAGCGCGGTCCGCGCGTCTTCGGTGTGGGCCGCTGGCACGACGATATGGGTGACGCGCAGTTGAGGATGGCCGGCGACCCGCGTCAGCAGCGAGCGGCCGATGGCGCCAAAGCCCACCATCGTGACCGGCTGGATGATCGGTGCCTGGGCCACGGCCGGCTCCGACAGGCGTGCTTGCGCGGTGCTCATGGCGCTCAGTCCTTCTTCAGCGGAGGACCCGCGAACTTGACCGCGAACGGGCCCCAGGCGTCCATGTCCACCTCCACGATCACCGGGCCCCGGGTGGCGAAGGCTTTGCCCAGCACCTCGGCGCTTTGGGCCGGGTCGGCCAGCTTGAAGTGCGGCGCGCCCAGGCTGGCGCAGAAGTCCGCGAATTTTGGGGTGTGCAGCTCCACGTAGGCATGGCGGCTGCCGTAGATGTCGTCCTGGATGTTCTTGATCACGCCGTAGCGGCTGTCGTTCATCAGCAGCACCACCAGGTCGGCTTTTTCCTGCACCGCGCAGGCCAGCTCGCCCACATTCAGCATGAAGCCGCCGTCGCCCACCAGGGCCACGGTGCGCCGCCCCAGGCCGTGGGTAGCGTCGGCGATGGCGGTGCCAATCGCCATGGCCAGGCCCTGGCCAATGCCGCCGCCCAGGGCGTGCACGCCAGCCCGCGGATGGTCCAGATTGGGTGCGCGGTTGCCCCACATGGTGTTGGACAGGGTGATGTCCCGCACCCACGAGAGCTTGTTGTTCGTCTGCGCCTGTGCCACTTGGCCGAGGGCATTCTTCAGGGCCACGTACGGGCCCAGCGTCCCGTCCACCAGGGCAGAGGCCGCGGCGCGGGCGCGCTGCACGTCCCCGGCCAGTGCCGGGTCGATGGACATGCGGCCCTCGAGCGCGTCGGCCAGCGCGTCGAGGGTGAGCTGGGCATCGCCCTGCACGAAGTATTCGCTTGTGTAGCCCCGGTTGTGGGCCAGGGCGTTGGCGTCGATGCGGCAAATCCGATGCGGCAGTTTGAGCTTGTAGCGCAGCGTTTCGTTGCTGCGAAGGCGCGAACCGACCACCAGCATCAGGTCACAGCTTGCGTAGAACGCTTCGGCCGGCTTTTGCAGGTTGTACGAGCCCAGCGTCGCCGGATGGTCCTCGGGCAGGATGCCGCGGCCCTGCACCGAGCTCACCACTGCCCAGCCCATGGCCACGAAGCGTCGCACCGCCGCCGCCGCGCCGCGTGCGCCGCCGCCTAGCCACAAGATGGGGCGGCGTGCGCCCACCACGCGCTCGGCCAGTGCCTCGACCTCGCGCGGCGCCGGAACCACAGGCGGCACCGCCAGCGGCTGCAGGTCGGCCGGCAGATCCAGCAACTGGCCCTGCACGTCGATTGGGATCTCGATGCTCACCGGGCCGCAGGGCGCGGTAAAGGCCAGGCGGGCGGCCTCGCGCAGGGTGGCCAATGCGGTTTCCGGGTTGCGGATGCGAAAGGCCGCCTTGCCCACCGACTGCAGCATGGCCAGTTGCGCCGGGTGCTCGTGGATGTAGCCCAGGTCGCGGTCCAGGTAGTCGGACTCGATCTGGCCGGTCAGGTGCAGCAGCGGCGTGCCGGCGGTGAGCGCCTCCACCATCGCGCCGGCAGCGTTGCCGCAGCCGGTGCCGGTGCTGGTCACGCACACGCCGAGGGTCCCCGTCACGCGGGCGTAGGCATCGGCCATGTTGCAGGCGCCGGCCTCGCCGCGCGCCGAGACAAAGCGGATCTTTTGGCGCACATGGAAGGCGTCCAGGATCGGCATGTTGTGGATGGAGATCACGCCGAAGGCGGCGCGCACGCCGCAGGCTTCAAGGAAGCGCGCGGCGAGTTCGCCCACGGTGATCTGGGGCATATCTCGGGCGGTGTCGCGGGGGATGTTGCGAGGTGTGGCGCTGGAGATGTCGCTGGAAATCATTCGTTGTCTCAGTGCTTGGCGCCGGGCCAGCCCGCTGCATGCGGGAGGTGGTTGAGGCGCTGTGTGAGCTGCTGCGCAGCTTGGCGGACCAAGGGCACCAGCCGCTCAGTCTCTTCGGGGGAAATCTGCTGCTGTGGCACGGTGATGCTCACCGCGGCCACCACCCGCCGCTGCTCGTTGAAGACGGGCGCCGCAATCGTGGTGATGCCGGTCTCGAAGCCGCCCTGGCTGATGCCGTAGCCGTGGGTACGGTCGGCATCGATCAGGGCCTTGAGCGCCTTGACTGTGGTGGGCGTGCGCGGGGTCGCCGCCGCCAGCGGCTCCTCGGGGTAGACTTGGCGCAGGCCGGCCAGGTCCAGGTCGGACAGCAGCTGGCGGCCCAGTACGGTGGCATGCGCCGGGACGCGCGCGCCAACCTGAATGGAGTGAAAGACGGCGTTGGGACCGGCGGCCTTCTGCACGAAGACCACATCGCGGCCGTCGCGCACCACCAAGTGGGCAGAAAAGCCGCTTTGGTTGCGCAGCTCCTCGATGATGGTGCGGCCGTGTTCTGTCAGCTCCATCGAAGACAAATATTCGAACCCCAGGCGCAGCACGCCCAGGCTCAGTTTGTAGGCGGGGCTGTCGGGCACGCGCTCGACAAAGCCCATTTGCTCCAGCGTATGCAGCAGCCGGAACACCGAGGCGCGCGGCAACGCCAGGCGGCGCGAGAGCTCGGCACCGGTCAGCTCGCGTTCGCTGCGGCTGAAGCAGCCGAGCAGCTGCAGGCCGCGGGCCAGGCCGGGCACCAGATAGCGCTCGTCGCTGGCCGTATCGGCGGATGCGTTGGCTTTGGCCCTGTCCTTGGCGTCTGTCCGGGGCATCTTGGCAACCGTGTTCATTGAAGGAGCGCGTTGACCGCGTCGTGACCTTCGAGGGCGCAGACATGGCCCACCGGTCCCAGGGACACATAGGGCGCGTGGGCGCCGCGCGCCAAGGCTTCGCAACCTGCCGGCGGGGTGATGGTGTCGGCCGCGCCGCTGGCCACCAGCAGCGGGGCCCCCGCCGCCGCCAGCAGGCCGGCCAAGTCGGAGTCGGCGAGCAGGTGGGTGGCCTGCGTGTAGCCGGCAGGAATGACCTGGGCCATGGTGGCCTGCACGTAGGCAAGCAAGGCGCGGGCTGCTTCGGCGTCGTCCAGTGCCGTGTGGGCCGACACCATCGCCGCGCCTCGCTTGGCCGCCATGCCCGCCGGGCCCAGCGTCTCAAGGTTGTGGAGACGGTCTTGCCGCTTGGCCTCACGCACGTCGGGCGCAGCCTTTCCGTAGCCACCGGCGGGAGAGAGCAGCACCAGACGCGCCACCCGCGCGGGCTGCAGGCCGGCGGCGGCCGCGGCCATGATCGCGCCCAGTGAATGGCCCACGAGCGTGACCGGTTCGCCCACGCCCAGGGCGTCGAGCCAGGCCCAGATGCGTGCGCCGTAGTCCTGCGCCTGCGGCCTGGCCGCGGGCACAGGCGCGCTGGCGCCATAGCCGGGCGCGTCCCACGCCAGCACCTCGCGCGCATCACCGAAGGCCGCCAGTTGGCACACCCAGCTGCCCGAGCCTGAGCCGATGCCGTGCAGCAGCACCAGCGGCGCCTGCGCGAAGACGGTGGCGCGGCCCAGGGCCGGACCTGCACCGGGGCTCGCCCGGCGAAAGCCGATGCGGCCGCCTACCGTGTCCACGGACTGCGGCGCAAAGCGCGCGGCAAGGGAGGGCAGATCGCTCAGGTCCATGCGAATGAGAGGCCGGTGTATCGAATCGAGGCGCGTGCGTGCATGCGTTCAGCGCTTTTCGCGCTTGATCTTGGTCAGGGGCGAATCGGGCGGGTAGACCGGTGTGATGGGCTTGGGCGAGCCCAGCATCACGCACATGAGGGCGTCTTCGTCGCCGATGTTGCGCTCCTCGCGGTACACGCCCGGGGGGATTGAGATCAGGTCGCGCTCGCCGAGCACCGCTTCCCAGCGCTGGCCGTCTTTTTCGCAGACCACCATCATTTCGCCGCGGATCACGAAGAAGATTTCTTCCACGTCGTAGTGAATATGGGACGGGCCGATGTTGCCGGCCGGAATCACCATGGTGGAGAAGGTGAAGTGGCCGGAGGGCACGGTGTTGCTGTCCTTGGACACGCCGGTGCCGCCGGTGCCCACATAGCGCATTTGGGCGCGGCGGTACTTCGGGTCGAAGTCGGCCTGGAACTTGAGCGCGTCCCAGTCGTAGCTGCGGGTGGACTTGCGGGCCACCCGGCCCTCCATCCAGTCGGCGAAGGACTGGCCGGGCGCCTGCAGCATGGACGTCTGGATCTCGGCCTCTGATGGGGCGGCGGTGTCCTGCAGGCCGCGCTCATTGAAGACGGGTTGGTTGGCTGCGTGGTTCATTCTGGTTTTCTCCGATGTGATGTCAATTCATGACGAAGCCGCCGTTGACCGGCAGCACCTGACCTGTGACGTAAGCGCTGCCCTCGGACAGGAGGAACAACACCGGCCCGGTGAGGTCGTTCGGGACCTGCGGCCGCTGAATCGCGCGGCCGTCGTGGTAGTACTGATGGCGGGCTTCCGGTACGTACTCGGTGGCCTCGACCAGGGTCAGGCCCGGGGCGATGGCGTTGACGGTGATGCCGTCGGCACCCATCTCGCGCGCCATGGCGTGGGTCATGGCCATCACCGCGCCCTTGCTGGCCACATAGGCCATCAGGCGCGGTGCGCCCCACAGCGCAGTGTCCGATGCGAGGTTCACCACCCGGCCGCGGCCCGAGGCCTTGAGCCAGGGGCGCGCGGCGACGGTGGTCAGCCAGGTGCCGCGCACATTGACCGCCATCACGCCGTCCCAGGTCTCGAGCGCGATCTCCTCCATCGGCTTGCCGCCGGAGTTGGTGATGGCGCCGTTGTTCACCAGGCCGTCGATACCACCGAGCCACTCGGCGGCCGCCTGGGTCGCCGCCTTGATCGCGGCCGGGTCGGCCAGATCCATCGCAAAGTAGGCGGCACATTGCGGCCGCTTCTCGCACAGCGCGCGCGCGAGCGCTTCGCCGCGTTCGTGCAGCAGGTCACCAAACGCCACCCGGGCGCCTGCGTCGACGCAGGCGCGCACGAAGGCCTCGCCCAGGCCGCGGGCGCCGCCGGTGACCAGGATGCGCGCGCCGGCGAGAGAGATTTCTGGTGTCATGGGCCGGCCCTCATTGCATCCGCGTCGCGGCTTGGGGCAGGTAGTGCAGTACCCGCGCCTCGGCCAGCACCACCGCGTAGTAGGCCAGGATGCCGATCACGGTGAGCGCTCCGATCACCACGAACACCGCCGCGGTATTGCCCTGGCCCTCGAAGAAGACCAGCAGGTAGCCCAGGCCCATGTTGCCGCCCACCAACTCGCCCACCACCACGCCGATGACCGCCAGCGTGCTGGCGATGCGCAGGCCCGAGAACAGCGCGGGCATGGTGGTTGGGTACTCCACCATCCAGAAGATCTGCAGCCGGCTGGCGGAGAAGGAGCGTGCCAGGTTCACCAGGTCATGGTCCATGGTGCGCATGGCCGAGAGCACGTTGATCAGGACCGGAAAGAACACGATCAACACCGCGACCAGGATCTTGGGGTACATGGTGTAGCCCAGCCACATCACGAACAGGGGCGCAAACGCCACTTTGGGCGCGATCTGCAGCGCCAGCAGGTAGGGCGATAGCACCGCCTCCACCTTGGGCGACAGGCCCAGGGCGTAGCCGATCATCGCGCCTAGCAGGGAGCCCAGCACGAAGCCGATCACCACCTCGGCTGCAGTGATGCCCGCGTGGAACATCAGACGCTCGACCTCCCAGATGCGCCGGGCCTCGGCCACTACCTTGGACAGGTGGGGCAGGACGAAGTCGGGCACGCCCATCATCCCCGGGCCCCATTGCCAGGCGGCCAGGAAGACGATGAGGACGGCAAGGCTCCAGAGCGCCGTGCTGTGACGGCGCAGAAGATCGGTCATGGCGAGGTCCGGGTCGGGTAGGGTGCGGCCCCTGCGTGTCCGGCCTTCACGCCGCTCACGCAGGGGCCGCACCGATGCCGCTTACTTGAGGTTGGCGACAAACTGGTTGGTGTAGAGGTCCTTGAGCGGCACGGCGCTGGGCACCACGCCGTTGCTCACGTAGAACTTCTGCAGGTCGGCCAGGCGCGGCTCGTCCATCGAGCCCGGCTGCTTTTGCTTGGCGTAGACGTACTTGTTGTACATCTCAAACATCTGCTGGATGGAGGCTTCCTTGCCCTTGTGGACCGGCACCGCCTGCACATAGGCGATAGAGGCCGCCTTGGGGTCGGCCATGATGTCCTTCATGCCCTTGACGGTGGCGCGCACCAGCTTTTGCACCAGCTGCGGGTTCTTCTGGATGGTCTCGTCGGACACCAGGATGGCCTGGGCCATGCTCTTGAAAAAGACATCGGCTGGCAGGATGTCGACCTTGGCGCCTGCATCCATGGCGTTCACCGTCCAGTCGGGCGTCGAGGCCATGCCGGAAGCCTTCTTCTCGGCGAACAGCTGCCAGACGCCGGTGGGCCCGGCGGCCTGGATGTTGACGTCGTTCTTGGTCAGGCCGCCCTTGGACAGCATGCCCAAGAGGGCGTAGTAGGTGGTGTCGGTATAGGCGAGCACCGTCACCGTCTTGCCCTTGAGCTCGCGCGGCGACTCGATGCGCTCATCCTTGTGGGTCACCAGCTGCATCAGCGAGCCAGCGCCCATTACCGCCACCGCCTTGACGGGAATGCCCTGCGCGCGCGCGATGATGGGTGTGTCGCCCAGTGCGCCGCCGATCACCGCGTTACCCGCGCCGACCTGCTTGGCCACGTCGACCCCGCCGCGGCCAGTGACGAAGTTGACCTTCAGGCCCTCCTGCTCGTAGTAGCCCTTGGCCTGGGCCAGCATCCAGGGGCCGAAGGCCGGCAGGTTGCCCGGTGCGGGCAGCAGGTAGGTGATCTCCTGCAGAGGCGCCTTCTGGGCCAGGGCCGGCGCGCCAAAGGCGGCGGCGGCCAGGGTGACCAGGGCGACACGCCGGCTGGCGCGCAGAGACAGGGCGAGGGGTTTGGGCAGACTCATGGGTAATCTCCGTGATGGGATGGCTGCGGGGTGGGTGGGTAAAAAGGGAGCGGGGTCCGGGGGCGGGTGGATGGACGAGTGAAGGCGGCGGGCTCGAATTCGGGCGGCTCAGTGAACCTCGGTCTGGGCGTCGAGCTTGAGCAGCTCCATCAGCCGGGACACGTAGTCACTCACGGCGGGGTGCTTGCGGCGCTGCATCGGGTTATCACGGTTGGCAATGGCCACCGTGATCTCCTCGATGATGGTGCCTGGCCGCTCACTCATCACCAGAATGCGGTCGGACAGGGCCACCGCCTCGGTCAGATCGTGGGTGATGAACAGGACCGTCTTGCCCTCCTTGGCCACGGTGCGCGCCAGGTCCTGCTGCAGGATCATCTTGGTCTGCGCGTCCAGGGCCGAGAAGGGCTCGTCCATCAGCAGCACCAGCGGGTCGACCGCCAGGGTCCGGGCCAGGGCGGCGCGCTGACGCATGCCGCCCGAGAGCTGGTGCGGGTAGTTCTCGCCAAAGCCTTGCAGGTGGCACTGGGCCAGCAGCCGCTCTGCAATGGCGCGGCGCTCTGCGGCGGCCACGCCGCGCAACTCCAGGCCAAAGGCCACGTTCTCGGCGATGGTGCGCCAGGGCATGAGCAGGTCTTTTTGCAGCATGAAGGCCACATGCTTGTTGGGGCCGGTCACCACCTCGCCCGCCACACGCACTGTGCCCGCCGAGGGCCGGGCCAGGCCGGCGCCCATATTGAGCAGCGTGCTCTTGCCGCAGCCGGAGGGACCGATGAGGGAGACCACCTCACCGGGTTGGATGGCCAGGTTGACGTCGCGCGCAGCCAATACCTCGGGAGCCTTGCCGCGGGCGGGGAAGCGCTTGTCCACGCCGATGAACTCGATGGCGGGCACGCCCGCCTTGACCGCTTCGCCCATTGCCAGACCCTTCCTGGACCGTTCCTCGACCTTCGGTCGACCTGCTTGTCCGGGGACGGTTGCCCCGGGGAGTGCGTTTAATTAGTGAAACGCTGATTCATTACTGTAACAAGCGCATTCTGCACAGGATGAGCGGCTTCGGCCATTACCTGAGCGATAACCTGGGGAATCCGCGGGGGCCTGCCTATACTGGCTCGCTGCAGCGCAGCACAGGCCCCCATGAAAGTCGTTCACCTCCAACGCTGGTCCGAGTTTGTCGACGCCACCCAGGCGCTCGAGGGCTGGGCTTTTCGTGGCCAGACCTCGACCCAGTGGCCCTTGGTCAGCACCCTCACCCGGCGCCTTCAGACCTTCAGCCCCGACCCGCGGCTGTGGCCGCTGCGCGAGGCGCGCGCCATGCGCATCTTCCGGCGCAAGGCGCATATCCATTTGCCCGACACCACGGCCCTGGACGACGAGCTGCGCTGCCTGGCGATGATGCAGCACCACGGCGCTGCGACCCGGCTGCTGGACTTCAGCAAGTCGCCCTTCGTCGCCGCCTTCTTCGCTCTGGAGAGCGCGCGCGAGGAGGTCTGCGTCTATGCGCTGAACACCCCGGGCTTGTGGAACTTGGCACCCGCCTTCGACCCCAGCCTGACCCGCCACCAAATCGACCCACGCATCCCGGGCAATTTCGAGCGCTACTTCGCCCGCAACCAGCTGCCGATGCTGTGGTTTGGCGAGCCTTCGCAAATGGACCACCGCCTCGCGGCGCAGTCGGGCCTGTTCGTGGTGCCTGGCGTGCTGGACCAGTCGATCGACCAGATCCTGGAGGGCTATGGCGGCACCCAGGAGCTGCTGCATCAGTTCATCCTCTCGCCGGCCATGCGCGAAGAGGCGATGCACGCCCTCTACCGCATGAACGTGACCTACGCCACGCTCTTTCCCGACCTCGATGGCCTGGGGCGCTCGCTGGGCTACGAGCTGGAGGCGATCTGGGAGCGCTTGGTGGAGGACTACACGCGGGACAACATCAATCCGGCTTGATCTTGGCCCTTTGGACCACTGCGGTCCACTTGACCATTTCGGTCTTGACCAGCTGGCCGAACTGCTCGGGGGTGCTCGTGTCCACGTCAGCGCCCTGGTCCTCGATGCGCTTCATCGTGTCCTTGTCGGTGAGCACCTGATTGAGCAGCTTGTTCAATTGGTCCACCACGGCCTTGGGGGTCTTGGCCGGCGCGAAGATGCCGTACCACTGCTGTACCTCGACGCCGTCAATGCCCATCTCCTTGAGGGTGGGTACGTTGGGCAACTGGGCCGAGCGCTTCGGGCCAGCGATCGCCAGGGCCTTGAGCTTGTCGGCCCTCACATGCGGCAGCGCGCTGAAGAAGCTGGGAAACATGACCTGGGTCTGGCCAGCGATGGTGTCGGTCAGGGCGGGTGCCGAGCCCTTGTACGGAACGCCCAGCATGCTCACGCCGGCGCTGAGGTTGAAAAGCTCCGCAGCAAAGTGCGGCGCGGTGCCGTTGCCGGCGCTGGCGTAGGCGTAGCGTTCAGGCTTGGCCTTGAGTTGGGCCACCAGGTCCTTCACGTCCTTGATGGCGGAGCCCGGGTGAGACACCATCAGCGTGGGCGAATAGCCCACCAGGCCAACCGGCGCGAAGTCGGCCACCGGGTCGTAGCGCAGTTTTTGCAGGGCCGGGCTCATCGCATGGGTGGCGATGTAGCCGAACATCAAGGTGTGGCCGTCGGCCGGCGCGCGCGCCACGAACTCCGCGGCAATGGCGCCATTGGCGCCGGCCGTGTTCTCGACCACCACGGTCTGACCCAGCAGCGGGCCGAGCTTTTGCGCAATGATGCGCGCCATCGCGTCGTTGCCACCACCAGGGGCGGTGGGCACGACCAGGGTCACCGTCTTGTCGGGAAAGGCGGCATGCGCGCTCGGCGCGAGAAGGGCGATGGCGGTGGCCAGCGCAGTGGCCAGCAGTCGGCGGTTCATGAGTCGGTCTCCTTGTGGGGTTGGTGCGCCCGTGGGGGCGGGTTCAGGCCATGGCGTAGGCAGGCACGGTGAGCTGCCCTTGCAAAATCTTTCGTGCCGAGCGGATCAGGGCGGCACGCTGGATGCGGGCGTCCAGGCCGGCGCCTTCCACGCACACTTCAACCCCAATGCGCCCCTGCGGGTGCAACACGGACACGGTGCGCACGCCCGGGCGCAGGGCCTGGCCGCTGGCCACGGTGCCGGGCAGCGAAAAGGCGGTGGCCACGCCGATGGCGCCGGTCACCGCATGCGCGGTGTGACAGCGGCGCGGGGTGAAATAGCGGGAGGTGATGCTATCGGCGTCATCGCCTTCGCTCACGATCACCGGCTTGGGCACCACACTGTTCGACACGTCGCCCAGGCCCATGCGCTCGCCCGCCAGGCGGCGCACACGTTCGATGCGTTCGAGTAAGGCGATGTTGGCGTCGAGGTCGGCAGGCGTTTCGCGGCCACTGAGGCCCAGGTCGGCGGCCCGCAGCATCACCAGCGGCATGGCGGCATCGATGCAAGTCACCGCCAAGCCATCGATCAGGTCGATGCGCTGGCCGGTGGGAAAGAGTGACCCGGTCACCGCGCCCCAGGCGTCCAGGAAGTTCAGCCGGATGGGGGCGGCGGCGCCAGGCACGCCGTCGATCACCGTGTCGCCCTCGTACTGCACCCGGCCGCCGGGGGTGAGCACGGTGACCTCGATGCGCGAGCGGGTGTTGACGTTGTAGACCCGCACCGTGGTCTCGCCCGCACGGGCCGGCACCAGGCCCTGCTCGATGGCGAAGGGCGCCACGCCCGAAAGCATATTGCCGCAGTTGGGGCGGGTGTCGACGCTGCGCTCGGCCACGCCCACTTGCACGAACAGGTAGTCCACATCGCAGTCGGGCTGTGTAGAGCGCGAGACGATGGCCACCTTGTTGGTCAGCGAGCTGCTGCCGCCGATGCCGTCGAGCGCCAGCAAGTCACTGGCACCGATGGCGCCCACCAGCACCTTGTCGCGCTCTTCCTCGTCTTCGGGCAGCCATTCGCGCAAAAAGAAAGGTCCGCGCGAGGTTCCGGCGCGCATCAGGACGCAGGGCAATTCTTGGGTTTGCATGGGGACGGATGATCGGCAGCCCGCTGCGATTTGTGAATTGCATCTTCCGCAGCGATTGATCCAAAATAGGCATCAATCAAAACGGACTCGCCATGGCCATCAACTTCGACCTCAACGACCTGCTGGCCTTTCGGGCGGTGGCCGAGCTTTCCAACTTCCGCAAGGCGGCCGAGTCGGTGCACCTGTCGCAGCCGGCCTTCAGCCGGCGCATCGACAAGCTCGAGCAGGCCCTGGGCGTGCGGCTGCTCGAGCGCAGCACCCGTCGGGTGAGTCTCACTACCGTCGGCCGTGATTTCGAGCGCAAGGTGCGCGAGCTGCTGGACGAACTCGACACCACTTTGCTGTCCATCCGCGGCGTGGCCGCCACCCGCATGGGGGAGGTGACGGTGGCCTGCGTGCCTTCCACCGTGAACTACTACCTCACCGAGGTGCTGCACCGCTATCACGCTAAGCACCCCAAGGTCCGTGTGAAGGTGCTCGACGCCGGTGCCAACGAGGTGCTGGCCGCGGTGGCACGCGGCGAGGCTGACTTCGGTATCAACTTCATGGGTGCGCAAGAAGGCGAGCTCGAATTCAAGCCGCTGGTTGAGGAGCGCTTCGTGGTCGCCTGCCGGCGTGACCACCCGATCGCCCGCCTGCGGAATGTGAAGTGGTCGCAACTGGCCAGTCACGACCTGATCTCGGTCAACCGCTCGTCGGGCAACCGCTTGCTGCTGGACCAGGCCCTGGCCGGTGTCGCCGTCGGACAGGCCGGTATCTACGAAACCCTGCATGTGACCACCGCCCTGGGCCTGGTCGAGGCTGGCCTGGGCGTGGCTGCGGTGCCCTCAATGGCCATGCCGCGGCGCGATCACCCCTTGCTGGTGAGCGTTCCCCTGGTGGAGCCGGTGGTCAAGCGCAAGGTGGGCTTGATCAAGCGCCGGGGTCGGCCCTTGCCGGCGTCGGCGCAGCAGCTGTATGACTTGTTCGGGGCGCTCAAGGGCGGACGGCGTGGAACAGCGCAGCCTTGAAGCGTCCGCGCTTGCAGGCGTGTACCGACGGCGACGGACTCCAGCGTCGTGAATGCCTGGGCCGGCAGAAAGCGCGCGGCGCTTTGCGGTCCCCCTCTGCCTCCCTCCGCCCCCCTCAACCCGCCAGCAGCTTTTCCTCCGCCAGCGCCAGCGCCTCGGCCGCGCCACTGAGCACCAGTGTGTCGCCGCCCAGTAGGTGAAGCTCGTCGGTGACCGCCACCGCTTTGCCGTCGTTGCGCCGCAGGCTCATGAGCCGCACGCCCATCGCGTGCAGCGCCAGGTCGCCCAAGGGCCGACCCGCCGCGCGCGCACCGATCGGCAGGGTGACGGTACCCAGACGCTCGCCGCCGTCGCCCTCGGGGTCGTCGGCGCCGTGGAAGTAGCCGCGCAGCAGGTTGTAGCGGGCGTCGCGCTGTTCCTGCACCAGGCGGATCACACGCCGCATGGGCACGCCCACCAGGGCCAGCGCGTGGCTGGCCAGCATGAGCGAGCCCTCCACCGCCTCGGGCACCACCTCGGTGGCGCCAGCGGCGCGCAGCTTTTCCAGCTCGCGGTCGTCTTGCGTGCGCACGATCACCGGCACCTGCGACGCATGCGAGCGTGAAATATCGAGCACCTTGAGCGCGCCGGGCAGATCGAGGTAGGTCACCACCACTGCGCTGGCCCGCGCCAGACCGGCGGCCATCAGGGCCTGCAGGCGAGCCGCGTCGCCAAAGACGACCGAGTCACCCGCCGCCGCGGCCTGGCGTACCCGGTCTGGGTCCAGGTCGAGGGCGATGTAGGGAATGTTCTCCCGGTCCAGCATGCGCCCTAAGTTCTGGCCGCAACGGCCGTAGCCGCAGATGATCACGTGCTTGTTACGGCTGATCGAGCGCCGGGCGATGCTGGTCATTTGCAGTGACTGCTGCAGCCACTCGCTGGCCACCAGCTTCATGACCAGCCAGTTGCTGGCCATCAGGATGAAGGGCGTGGCCAGCATGGACAGCACCATGCTGGCCAGGATGGGGTTGAAGAGGGCCGGCGGCAGCAGGCCCTTGCCCTTGGCCAGCGTGAGCAGCACGATGCCGAACTCACCAGCCTGTGCCAGGTACAGGCCGGTACGCAGCGACACGCCCGCGGTCGCGCCAAAGCCCCTTGCCAAGGCGGTCACGAGCGCCAGTTTGAATAGCACAGGCAGGGTGAGCAGCACCAACACCAAGCCCCATCGGTCGGCCACCCAGTGCCAGTCGAGCATCATGCCGATGGTGATGAAAAACAGGCCCAGCAGCACGTCGTGGAAGGGCCGGATGTCGGTCTCCACCTTGTGCTTGTACTCGGTCTCGGCGATCAGGATGCCGGCGATGAAGGCGCCCAAGGCCAGCGACAGACCGGCCAGTTCTGTGAGCCAGGCCAGGCCCAGGGTCACCAGCAGCAGGTTGAGGATGAACAACTCTTCGCTCTTGCGCCGCGCCACCAGGGTGAGCCACCAGCGCATCACCCGTTGGCCGCCCACCAGCAGCAGTGTCACCAGAACTGCGGCCTTGACCGTGGCCAGAAACAGTTCGCGCAGCAGGGCCTCGGGGGGGCTGCCCAGCGCCGGAATGAGGACCAGCAGCGGCACCACCGCCAGATCCTGGAACAGCAAAACCCCAATGACCCGCTTGCCGTGCTCGGACTCGAGCTCGAGCCTTTCGGCCATCATTTTGACCACGATGGCGGTGCTGCTCATGGCCAACGCACCGCCCAGCGCGAGCGCGATCTGCCAACTGACCTGCCAGGGGGGCGGCGCAAACCGCGCCAGAACCAGCAGGCCGCCGGTGGCCAGGGCGACGGTGAGTGCCACTTGCGCCAGGCCCAGGCCGAGCACGTGCCTGCGCATGGCCCGCAGCTTGTGCAGGTTGAACTCCAGGCCGATGACGAACATCAGGAACACCACCCCGAACTCGCCGAGGTAGCGCAGCCCCTCGTCGTGCTCGCCCTTGCCCAGGCCCAGCGCGCTCGGCCCGATGGCCACGCCGACCACCAGGTAGCCCAGCATCGGAGGCAGTTTGAGGTAGCGGCAGGCCACCACGCCCAGCACCGCGGCCAGCAGGTAGGCGAGCGTCAGTTCAAGGGTGGTCATGTGTTCATCCTAAGGCAGAGGCGCTTGCGAGAGGGCGGCTGCTTAGAATCTCCGTATGAATCCCCCCGAAGCCTCTCGTCAGGCCCTGATACCGGCGCGCGTCCTGCAGCTGGCGCAGGACACCTTCGACATCGAGGCGGCTGCGGTGCTGGGCCTGAAGCGGCGCGTCGGGCCCAGCTTCGTCGAGGCCGTGCAGGCCATGCTGGCGGTGCGCGGACGGGTGGTCGTCACCGGCATGGGCAAAAGCGGCCATGTCGGCCGCAAGATCGCCGCCACCCTGGCTTCCACCGGCACGCCGGCCATGTTTGTCCACCCGGCCGAGGCCAGCCATGGCGACCTCGGCATGATCAAGCCGGTCGATCTGGTCCTGGCCATCTCCAACGGGGGGGAGAGCGACGAGATCAGCGCCATCTTGCCGGTCCTCAAGCGCCAGGGGGTTCCCTTGGTGGCCATGACCGGCAACCCGCAGTCGACCCTGGCCCGCCATGCCGACATCCTGCTCGACAGCGGGGTGGAGAAGGAGGCCTGTCCGCTCAATCTCGCGCCCACTGCGAGCACCACCGCGCAGCTGGCCTTGGGCGACGCGCTGGCGGTGGCCTTGCTGGACGCACGCGGCTTCAAGTCCGAGGACTTCGCCCGCTCGCACCCCGGCGGCGCTCTGGGTCGGCAGCTGCTGACCCACGTGGACGACGTGATGCGCACCGGCGAGCAGGTACCCCGGGTCGGACCTGAGGCGAGCTTCAGCGACCTGATGCGCGAGATGAGCGCCAAGGGCCTGGGCGCCTCGGCCATTGCTGACGCCGGCGGCCGCGTGCTGGGAATCTTCACCGACGGTGACCTGCGCCGCCTGGTGGAAAAGGGCAGCGACCTGCGCAGCCTGCGCGCCGCTGATGTCATGCACCCCCGCCCGCATACCGTGCGCGCCGGGATGTTGGCGGTGGAGGCGGCCGAAGCGATGGAGCGTTACCGCATCACCAGCGTCCTGGTGGTGGACGAAGGCGGCTGCCTGATTGGCGCGCTCAACAGCAACGACCTGATGCGGGCCAAGGTCATCTGAGCGGCGTCTCGCGCCGCACACTCACCCCCCCCCGTTCCACCCAGCACCTGCCATGCGCGACCTTGCCTCACCGGCCCTCACCTTTGCGCCCGAGCTGCTGCTGGCGGCCCAGCCTGTGCGGGTGGCCTTCCTCGATATTGACGGTGTTTTCACCGACGGGGGTCTTTACCTGTCCGACCAGGGCGAGACACTCAAGCGCTTTCACATCCTCGACGGCCTGGGGATCAAGCTCCTGCAGCGCGCCGGCATCACCCCGGTGGTGATCACTGGCCGCGACTCCCTGCCCCTGCGCGTGCGGCTGGCGTCGCTGGGCATCACCCATGTTCACTATGGCACTGAGGACAAGGCCCCGGCCGCCGAGCGCAGCCTTCAGGAGCTCGGGCTGTCATGGTCCGAGGCCGCCGCCATCGGCGACGACTGGCCCGACCTGCCAGTGCTCACCCGCTGCGCCTTCCCGGTGGCTCCGGCGCAGGCCCATGCCGAGGTGCGCGCTCGGGTCCGTTATGTCACCCGTGCTGCGGGCGGCGAGGGCGCAGTGCGCGAGCTGTGCGACCTGCTGCTGGTGGCCGGCGGCCACTATGCGGGGCTCCTGGAGGCCTACCGATGACGGACAGCGTCGCTGCGCGCCGCCTGCTGGCCCTCCTGCTTGCCTTGCGTCGGGGCTGGGACCGGCTCTCTGCCTACCTGCCCTTGGCCCTCATGGCCCTGCTGGCCCTGGTCACCTACCTGCTCGCGCGGCAGACGCCCGGCCTGGTCGGACCCCAGGCGCCTGCAGCGCCTCGCAGCGAACCCGACTATTTCTTGCGCGGCTTTTCCATCAAGAACTTCGACGAGCAGGGCCGTCTCAAGAGCGAGGTGTTCGGCCAGGCCGGCCGGCATTTCCCTGACCGGGACGTTCTTGAAATCGATCAGCCGCGGGTGCGGTCCTTCAACGCCCGTGGGGAGCCCACGGTGGCCACCGCACAGCGCGCCCTCTCCAACGGCGACGGCACCCAGGTGCAACTGATCGGCAATGCAGTGGTGGTGCGCGAGCCCCCTTCGGGTGCTGGCAGTGCCCTGCGCCCGCGCCTGGAAATCCGCGGGGAGTTGCTGCACGTCTTCGTGGAGACCGAGCGGGTGCGCGCCGACCGGCCGGTGGAAATCCGGCGCGGTAACGACCGCTACACCGCCGACCGCATGGACTTCGACAACCTCGACCAGCAGCTGCAGTTGCAGGGCCGCGTGCGCGGGCAGATCGCGCCGCGGCGGCCTTGACCCGCCTGCCATGGGGCGGCCCTTGAACGCCAGACGGTTGCCAGCGGCACCGCTTCACCAGGAAAGCCCGTGAACGCCACGCCCCTCGTTTTCATCACCGGCGCCTCCAGCGGCATTGGTCAGGCCCTGGCGGCGCGCTACGCGCGCGAGGGCTGGCGCCTGGCCCTGGTGGCGCGGCGCATCGACCTGATCGAGACCTGGGCCCGTGACCTCGGGCTCGACCCCGGCATCTGGCGCGCCTACCAGGCCGATGTGGCCGACATCGACGCCATCGTGGCCGCCGGCCGCGCCGCCACCTTGGCGCAGGGCCTGCCAGACGTCGTCATCGCCAACGCCGGCATCAGCATCGGCATCGACACTGCTTACCGCGAGGACTTGGACCACATGGCCCGTACCTACGCCACCAACAATGTCGGCCTGGCCGCCACCTTCCATCCCTTCATCGAGCCCATGCGCAGCCGCGGTCGCGGCACGCTGGTCGGCATTGCCAGCGTGGCCGGCATCCGGGGCCTGCCCGGGCATGGCGCCTACTGCGCCAGCAAGGCCGCCGTGATCAGCTATTGCGAGTCGCTGCGTGCAGAGCTCCGGGGAACCGGGCTGCGGGTGGTCACCATCAGTCCGGGCTATGTGGCCACGCCCCTGACGGCCCGCAACCCCTACCCGATGCCTTTTCTGATGCAGCCCGATGCCTTTGCCCGCCGGGCGTTGCGGGCGATCGCCGCCGGCGCGCGCCACCGGGTCATTCCTTGGCCCATGGCCATCGTCGCGGCGGTCCTGCGCGTCCTGCCCGGCGCCTGGCTCGAACGCGCCCTGGCGGGGCAGCCCAGAAAGCGACGGCATGAGCCGGGCTGAAGCCCACCGCCAGGCGGTCCCCAGGCCCCCGCGCCGACGGCCAGGCATGTCCGGTAGAGCACCCGGCCCCGGAGGCATCAAAATAGAGGCCTCAAGTTCAGTTCTTCGGTTCACCCATTCCAAGGAAAGAGACACATCGTGGCTACCGCCAGCTCCAAAATCATCTACACCCTGACCGACGAGGCGCCCTACCTGGCGACTCACTCGTTCCTGCCCATCGTTCGCGCTTTCGCGGGTGCCGCCGGTATTGATGTCGTCGAAAGTGACATCTCTGTCGCAGCCCGCATCCTGGGTGAATTCCCGGAATTTCTCACCGACGCCCAGAAGGCGCCCGACACCTTGGCCGAGCTGGGCAAAAAGACCCTGGAGCCCGACGCCAACATCATCAAGTTGCCCAACATCAGCGCGTCACAGAACCAGCTGATCGCCGCCATTCGGGAGCTGCGCGCCAAGGGCTTCATGGTCCCTGAGTACCCCGAGAACCCCTCCAGCGACGCAGACAAGGCCATCCGCCTGCGCTATGGCAAGGTGCTCGGCTCGGCGGTCAACCCTGTCCTGCGTGAAGGCAACTCCGACCGCCGCGCGCCGCGCGCCGTGAAGGAATTTGCCCGCAAGAACCCGCACAGCATGGCCGAGTGGAGCCCCGCTTCGCGCACCCATGTCTCGCACATGTTCGACGGCGACTTCTATCACGGTGAAAAGTCCATGACGGTGGACAAGCCCCGCGACGTCAAGATGGAGCTGATCACCAAGTCGGGTAAGTTCATCGTGCTCAAGCCCAAGGTCCACCTGCTGGCGGGCGAGGTCATCGACTCGATGTACATGTCGAAGAAGGCGCTGCTCGACTTTTACGAGAAGCAGATCGAGGACGCGCACAAGTGCGGCCTGATGTTCTCGCTGCACGTCAAGGCCACCATGATGAAGGTCTCGCACCCCATCGTCTTTGGTCACTGCGTGCGCACCTTCTACAAGGAGGCCTTCGAGAAGCACGGCAAGCTGTTCGACGAGCTGGGCGTGAACGTCAACAACGGCATGGCCAACCTGTACGACAAGATCGCCACCTTGCCTGCCTCCAAGCAAGAAGAGATTCGTCGCGACCTGCACGCCTGCCAGGAGCATCGTCCCGAGCTGGCCATGGTCGATTCGGCCAAGGGCATCACCAACTTCCATTCGCCCAACGACGTGATCGTCGACGCCTCCATGCCGGCCATGATTCGCCAGGGCGGCAAGATGTACGGCGCCGACGGCCGCTTGAAGGAAGTCAAGGCGGCCATCCCCGAGTCGACCTTCGCCCGCATCTATCAAGAGATCATCAACTTCTGCAAGTGGCACGGCGCCTTCGACCCCAAGACCATGGGTACCGTGCCCAACGTCGGCCTGATGGCCCAGCAGGCCGAGGAGTACGGCTCGCACGACAAGACCTTCGAGGCCCCCGAGGACGGCGTCGCCAACATCACCGACCTGGCGACTGGCGAGGTGCTGCTGTCGCAGAACGTCGAGAAAGGCGACATCTGGCGCATGTGCCAGGTCAAGGACGCCGCGATCCGCGACTGGGTCAAGCTGGCTGTCACCCGCGCCCGCAACTCCGGCATGACCGCCGTTTTCTGGCTCGACTCCTACCGCCCGCACGAGGCCGAGTTGATCAAGAAGGTCAACACCTACCTCAAGGAGCACGACACCACCGGCCTGGACCTGCACATCATGAGCCAGGTGCGCGCCATGCGTTACACCCTGGAGCGCGTGATCCGCGGCCTGGACACCATCAGCGTCACCGGCAACATCCTGCGCGATTACCTCACCGACCTGTTCCCCATCATGGAGCTGGGCACCAGCGCCAAGATGCTGTCCATCGTTCCCCTGATGGCGGGCGGCGGTATGTACGAAACCGGCGCTGGCGGCTCTGCGCCCAAGCATGTGCAGCAGCTGGTCGAGGAAAACCACCTGCGCTGGGACTCCCTGGGTGAATTTCTCGCCCTTGCCGTGAGCCTGGAGGACGAGGGCATCAAGACCGGCAATGCCAAGGCCAAGCTCGTCGCGACCGCGCTCGATGCCGCCACCGGCAAGCTCCTGGACAACAACAAGGGCCCCTCGCCCAAGACGGGCCAGCTCGACAACCGCGGCAGCCAGTTTTACCTGACCCTGTACTGGGCCCAGGCCCTGGCCGCGCAGACCGAAGATGCCGAGCTCGCCCAGCGCTTTAAGCCCCTGGCCGAGTCGCTGGCCCGCGACGAAGCCAAGATCGTCGGTGAGCTCAATGCGGCGCAAGGCAAGCCGGCCGATATCGGGGGCTATTACTTCCCCGACCGCGCCAAGGTGAGTGCCGTCATGCGCCCCAGTGCCACCTTCAACGCGGCGCTGGCCTCCCTGCCCGCCTGATGTGTTGCGGCCGCCTCCGCGCCGGGCTCGGCGTGGGGGTGGGCGAATTCACCCGGGCAGCCCGGGCTGTCCGTGATGCGGGCTGCCCGAAGGCCCAATACGCCTGCAACAGGAAGTTGACGCCGAAGGCCAGGCCCACGCCCGCCACCTTGGCTGCCAGCGGCGGCGTCTGCACCAGGGCGGCCAGCAGCGCGGTGGCGCCGGCATTGACCGCCAAGCCCCCTCCGGCTGCGACCAGGAAGCGCGCAGCGCGTCTGCCATCGCGCCAGTCATGGCCGAACACCCAGCCTGCGCTGGCCCGGTAGTTCACCGCTGCGGCCAGCAGAAAGCTCAACATCGCCGGCAGCAGCACCCCGGGCAGCGCCAGGGCCAGCAACGCGAAGCCGCCGATATCCACCACCGCCGCCAGGCCACCCGTCAACGCGTAGCGCAGCACCCGGGGCAGTCGCATCTCGTCGTCGCCCTCAGCCCGCGCTCTGGCGGGCGCCGCCGGGCCTGTGCGGCCCACTGACCCCAATTGCCGCACTGGCCCCACTCCCCCGATTTGCCATGAGGAGTCCGCCCGTCCCATCCGCCGGCCCTGCTTGCAGCAGCGGCGCGAACACCGGGTCGTCAAAGCCCCGGATCCACAGCGCATCGTCCGGTGCCGTTGCCCGCCCCGCCTTCGGCCTTCCCAGCAGCAGTGCCCGCGCGCCGACCCGCGCCGCCACCGCGCCATCCCGGTCGGCGCGGTCGCCCACCACCACCGTTCGGTCGGCGGCCACGCCGGTGCGCGCCAGGATCTGGCGCAAGCCACGCGGATCAGGCTTGAGCCGGCCGATCCCCGCGTCGCCGGCCCAGACCACCGGGTCAGCGTGCAGGCCCAGGGCGGCCAGCTTGTCCCGCGCCGGGTAATCCGACAGCACCGCCACCTGCTTGCCCTGGCGGCGCAGGGCGTCGAACAGCGCCGCGATGCCGGGCCGCCTGCAGGCCGCCAGCCAGCGCAGCGGGCGGCGCTCCATCCAGTCTTCCACCCGAGCCTGCACTTCGGCTGGCCGGCAGCCGAGGTGCTGCGCTGGCAAGCGGTACTGCAAGCGTAGGAAATCCACCCCCGCGCAGTCCATCGCCGCCATCGGTGTCCCCACCTCGCCGACGGCGTGCATCGGTGACACCGCCGGGGGCTCGGCGCTGGCCCGTGCGCCGGCTTCCGCCAGCGCCTCACGCATGCGACGGAAGGTCGCCAGCGTGCGCAGCGCCTCAAGGCTGCGGCAGCGAACGGCGTCGGCCAGCAGCCAGGCCGCCATACGCAGGCGCAGCCGGGGGGCGTCGTAAAGCGTGCCATCGACGTCGAACACCACCAGGCTGATCGCACCCCAGTCGAAGGTGTCCGCCGGCCGCTTGCCCCGTCTGTCCGTGCTGCTCATCGCCGCAGCTCCAACTGGATGAAATGGGGCTCGGCCAGCGTCTGCAGGCGCGGTAACTGCACGAAGCTCAGGCCGACCAGCGCCAGGATGGTCAGGCCGCTGATCATCATCAGCCGCTTCTCGCGGAACAACTTCTCCGGTTTTTGCGCCACCGATCCGCTGCGCAGCGACAGGGCCAGGTAATGCGCGAACAGGGCGATCACCAGCGGGCAGGCCATCAGGTACTCGATCCGGTACTTCACCAAGAAGACGCCCAGCAGCAAGGTGGACATCAGCGCGTAGACGAAGCAAGAGATCAGCAGGCGCTCCTCGGTGTAGCCGCGAAAGCTCGCCCGGTAGCGGTGCAGCACCGCCACGCCCGGGCCAGCGGCGATCTCGCGGTACTCGGACAGCCGCTTGGCCCCCATCAGAAAGGCCCCGCCCATCCAGTACGCCAGCAGCAGCGACGCGGGCGCCAGGGTGAACTCCTCCAGCATCGCCCAGCCGAGCATCAGCCGCAGCGGGTTGTTGAAGGACTCGCACAGCACGTCGAGAAAGGGCAGGTTCTTGGCCCGCAAGGGCTGCACGTTGTAGACGACGCCAGACACCCAGAACAGCAAGCTGGTGGCGAAGAACAGGGGGCCCACCTCCCCCGCCATTGCCAGCCCCGCCAATGAGCACCCGGCGTAGAGGGTCCAGACCGCCGGAGGCCACAAGGGGGCAGTGACCGCCGGCCGGCTCGACTTGTCGGGGTGGAAGGCGTCGAAGGCACGGTCGAGCCATTCGTTGAGGATGTAGTTGGCCGAGGCCACTGCCACCGCGCTGGCCATGCCCAGCGCGATGCGCCAGGGTGCGCCCTCCAGCGAGGGCTCGCGCAGCATCCAGGCCAGGACCAGCCCGGGCAGGATGAACACATGCTTGGTCATGTGGTCCAGGCGCGCCATACGCAGGTAGTCTCGCCAGTGGGCGCGCCGGATGGCTGCCGGTCCGGTTGCGAGGTTGTCGCGGTTCATGGCTGTGCTCCTTGGGGTTTGCGGGTTCTGACCTGGGCCGCGTGTGCGGGCCAGCCGGGCATTCGGGGGGGTGCGGCCGCTGCGCGGAGCAGGGCTGCGCGTGCACAAAGGCCTGCGCCCAGCAGGGGCAGCAGCCAGACCACCCGGGCCTGAAAGCGGTCCAGTGGCGCAGCCAGCGCGGCGCAGACCGCCGCGTTCATGACCAGCCCGGCCAGCACCAGCGTCACCAGGCAGGTCGCCACCTCGCGGGCCTCCGCCCCTCGCCGACCATGCCAAACCAGGTACCCGAGGAGCAAAAGCGCGCCTGCGCCGGTGCTCGCCAGGGCCAGTGCCGAGAAGCGGTCCTGCCACTGCGGCGCCCTTGCGCCCCGGCTGTCGCGCAGGGCGGCCATCAGCGCCGATGGCACCCGGCCTTCATACATCGCCAGTTCGCGCGGGCCCAGGCCCCAGATGTCGATGCGGAACTCGGTGAGTTGCCTGGCGGTATCCGCCGCCATGTCACCCAGCACGCCCGCCGGGTCATGCCGAAGCACCCGCCAAGCCAGGCCGATTTGCTCCTGCGACAGCCGGCGCTTGGTGGCTGCATCTGCCGGCGCGAAGACACCCCGCGCCGGGTCGGGCTCGAAAAGAAAATCGGTCCAGGGCAGCGGAAAGCGGTCTCGATAATTGCAGGCGGCCCAGCGCTCATCGGGGGCCAACTCCGGGCATACCTGGTTGAGGTAGGCGGTGCCAGGGCCTTGGTCGACCAGCCGCGCGGTGAGGTGCGGCAGGCGCAGCGGCGGCGCGCCTAAGGCCTGGGTGACGACGCGCGAGAACGCGGCCTCGGCCAGCAGCGCGCCCACCACGCAGGCTGCCACCCAGGCCAGCCCTCCCGCCCAGGGGCCCCGTGTGCCCCTGGCGCGCCACGCCGGCGGGGCCGCCCAGGACGACCGCGCGGCCCGGGTCGTCCAGGCGTTCCAGATGGCCCATCCAGTTCCCAACGCCAGCAGCAGTGCGGCCGTCGCGAGGTGGCTGGCGTGCGCGCAGAGGGCATACAGGAGTAGCAGCGCCACGCCGATTCGCTGGCCTGTCCGCAGGGCCTTGCCCTCTGCCATGAGCAGGGCCGACGCGAGGATCGCCAGACCCGCGAAGATGTCTGGCATCAGCAAGCCGGTGAACAGGCCGGCCGGGGTGGCCAGGGCGAGCAAGCCGGCGATGGCCAGAAAGGCAGGCGTCGGCAGGCCCCAGCGCGTCACCAGCAGCAGGTGCATCAGCCAGGCCAGGCATAGCGCTTGGAGGGCCAATGCCCACCAGAGGCTCCCGGCCAGCTGGGACGCCTCCAGCAGTGCGCCGTAGTAGATCGAGCGGCCTGCCAGCACCACGCCCTCCTGCGGCGCACTCAGACCAGCCGCCCGCCCTGGCGACTTTGGCGGCAGCGCCGCGCCCTCCCCGCCCTGCGGGCCTGCGGACGCTGTCGTCGGTCCTGGTACCGCCGATGCGGCCGGCGCCTCATCCAGCCAGGTAGGCAAGCGGCCCGGCCCCAGCAGTCGGACCAGGCCCGCCTCCGCCCCGCGAAGGTAGGTGGGTGTGTCCGGGTACATCAGCGGTAGACCGTTCCAGGCAGCCGGCAGCAGCAGCAGGCCAGCCGCCAAAAGCCAGGCCCAGCGCGGGTGCCGCGGGGAAGTGAAAGGGGTCAGGGACATGAGTGGCGCCTGTGGGTGAGGCAGGCTGGGGATCGGGGATCGATCCGTGTGGGCGCCAATCTATGCGGCCGCGGTTGCGGCTCTGTCGGAGAAGCAGGACGGCAGCGGTAGGTGACGGGCCGTCTCTTGGATGGGCAGCGAAATGTTCCCGGGCCGCGCTGCGCCCATGAAAAACGGGGCCGAAGCCCCGTTTCATTTCTAGGTCAATCCGGCGCGAAGCCGGGTGCCAGATCAGCCGCCGTAGCCGCCGCGGCCACCGCCGCCGCCGCCACCGCGGGGGCCTGAGCCGTAGGGGCTGCGGAAGCCACCGCCGC
>NZ_JARXAB010000130.1 GCF_029866045.1 Ramlibacter sp.
AGCTGGTAGGGCAGTTGCAGCTCTTCGAGCATCCACAGGGGGCGGAAGGAGCGGGCGCTGACGCAGTGGTGGAGGTGGAGCATGGGCGGCAATGGGCCTCTGGGCCTGGGGTTGAGGCCTGCAGCTTAGCGTGCATGCGGATGCGGCAGAGCGCAGCGAACGAACGGCCTGCGCAAACCAGCTGCCCGGCCGACGCTTCGCACCGACATCACCGGGCCAGCGGTGCCGGGTGCTTTCCCGGTTTCCGGGTGCGGCCGCTGTTTTCAAACAGCTCTCCCGTCGGCCGAGGGGCTTGCTGCGCAGCGCTCACCATGTCTTCCATCCATTGCAGGATGGTCGCGGAGCGCTCGGCGACGACCCGGCCAGCGGCGGTCAGTTCAAGCCCTGACCTGCGGCGGTAGAACAGCGCGAAGCCCAGCATCTCTTCGAGCAGCTGGATGCGGCGGCTGGCGCACATCGTCGACATGTTGCACACCGGAGCTGCGTGCGTCACCGACCCCACCGACGCGCAGACCACCACAAGCCGCAACGTGGTCAGCTCCATGCGGGCCAGGTTGATGGCGCCACTTCCCACTCCGGCGAAGTTTTGTCGAGCGTTCGGATTCATGGTCCCTGGTCAGGTGGCAGGTGGTCTGGTATCTGGCGCTGCGGATACAACCACAGCAAAGGGTTCTGGATGCAATCGCTTAAAGATGACCTGCATACCCTCGCGAGGCGGTGGTAGTGCGGATCGGGACGGGCCACACGGCGCCTTTTTGCAGCCAACAGCCCCGCGATTGGCAAGAAACGCAACGCAGTGGACCGCCCGAGACCGCGATATCACAGACCGCAGGGGGTTATGCCGCTCATTCTTGAGCCACCAGGATGGCGCGAAAGTCGTTCACATTGGTGTGGGTGGGGCCGGTAATGAACAGGTCGCCGATGGCCGAAAAGTACCCGTATGCGTCATGCCGTTCCAGGTGGTCGTCCAGTGCCAGGCCTGCCAGCAAACCTCTGGCCAGGGTATCGGGGGCCACAAACGCTCCCGCGTTGTCCTCGATCCCATCAATGCCGTCCGTGTCTGCGGCAAGCGCCCAGATGCCCGGCGCGCCCTGGAGTGCCTGGGCCAGGCCCATGCAGAACTCTCCAGCCCGCCCGCCACGGCCCCGAGAGACGCCAGCCGGTAGCGGCATCACGGTGACGGTGGTCTCGCCACCGGAAAGCAGCAGCAGCGGGCCGGGCCGATGCGGAGCGTCCTTCCGGGCCTGGCGTGCCAGCGCAGCGTGGACCCGGCCCACGTCCCGGGACTCGCCTTCGATGGCGTCCGAAACAATGAGCGTTTCGATGCCTTGTGCTCTGGCCGCCTGGGCCGCTGCCTGCAGGGATTCCCCGGGTGTGGCGATCACGCTCACGCGGTTGCGCCCGAAGCGCGTGTCACCTGGCTTGGGTGTTTCGAGTGCGCCCGTTGCCAGCGCATCCCGAACCGGCCCGGGCACCGGGATGCCGTACCGGGACAGGATGGCCAGCGCGTCGGCGCAGGACGTGGCGTCCTCGACAGTGGGGCCGCTGGCGATGACGGACACATCGTCGCCGGGCACGTCGCTGATGGCAAGCGTCACCACCTGCGCGGGCCAGCAGGCAGCCGCCAGCTGCCCGCCCTTGATCCGCGACAGGTGCTTGCGCACACAGTTCATCTCGCGGATGTCGGCGCCGGACTCCAGCAATGCGTGGTTGATGCGCTGTTTGTCGGCGAGGTCCAGACCGGCCACGGGGAGCGTGAGCAAAGCGGAACCGCCGCCAGAGATCAGGCAGACCACCAGGTCATCGTGGGTCAACCCCTCCGTCAGGCCCCGGATGCGCAAGGCGGCAGCCAGGCTCGCCTCGTCGGGAACCGGATGGGCTGCCTCGATGATTTCAATGCGCATGGGCAGGCCCGCAGGCCGCGGCGGCGTGTGCCCATACCGCGTGACCACCAGACCGCTGACCGGTGCGTCTGCGGGCCATGCCGCTTCAAACGCATGGGCCATGGCACCTGCGGCCTTGCCCGCTCCGACCACCAGCGTTCTACCCTTGGGTATCCCGGGCAGGTGTGCCGCCAGCGTCTCGGCGGGCAGGGCTCTCCGTACCGCCACCCGGTAAAGTTGCTCCAGCAGCAAGCGGGGCTGCATCGCCGGATTCATGCCGCGGCCACGACCACGTTGACGGGCGTGCCGCGAACGAACGCCTCGACGTTATCGATCAGCTGGTCGGCCAGGCCCTGTATGGCCTCGCGGGAAGCCCAGGCCACATGGGGTGTGAGGATGAAGTTCGGCAGGTCCAGCAGCGCCATGAAGGGGTGGTCAGCCGCTGGTGGCTCCGCCGACACCACATCGAACCCTGCCCCCGAGATCTGGCCGCTGCGCAGTGCCAGTGCAAGCGCCGCTTCATCGACCAGGCCGCCACGGGCGGTGTTGATGATGAGCGGCTTTCGCGCCATCTTCGCGAAATCCTCTGCGCCAAGCATGTTGCGGGTATGGGCGTTGAGCGGGCAGTGCAGCGTGATGACGTCTGAGCGGGCCAGCATGTCGTCGAAGGGCGTGTAGAGGCTGCCTTGCCCGCTGTGCCCTTTGAACGCAGAGAAAAGAACCTGCATCCCCAGCGCCCGCCCGATGGTCGCGACAGCGTTGCCCAGTACGCCGTCCCCGATGATGCCCAGCGTCGAACCCGCCAGATCGCGTACCGGGTAGTCGAAATAGCAGAACTGGCCAGACTCCTGCCACCTGCCTGCCTTCACCGAGTCGCGGTAGGCACAGATGCTCCGGCGCAGGGCAAACATCAGCGCGAAGGTGTGTTCTGGCACGGTGTGGCCGGCGTAGTTGCGGACATTGCTGACGACGATTCCACGCTCGGCACAGGCCTTGAGGTCGATGTTGTCGGTGCCTGTCGCTGCCACCGCGACCAGCTTCAGCCTAGACGCCTGACCCAGGGTTTCCGCAGTGAGTTTCACCTTGTTCGTGATGACGATGTCCGCATCCGCAATGCGACTTGCAACATCGCCGGGTTGTGTGTGGTCGTAGCTGACAAGCTCATGCGCAAACGCAGGAAGCCGCAGGGTGGTGTCTGGAGACAGGGTGGAGCGGTCGAGAAATGCAATCTTCATGGTCGGGTCCGGTGATGGGCGTGATCCCGGTTCGATGCCTGGGTTCAGTGGAAAAGAGGGCGTGGTGACGCCGCTGCGTCGCGAACGCACTGGCAGTTCCTCACGCCGGTGCCTGGCCCGGTGGCCAGGACTTGCTGTTGCCTTCTCTCAGTCGGCCTTGATGTTGCCTTCGCGGACCACCTTGGCCCATGCCGCTGTCTCCAGCTCCACGAATTTGCCCAGTTCCGCAGGCCCCATGTAGACGGCAAAGGCCCCCTGATCCTCAATTTTCTTCTTGAAAGCCTCGCTCTCCACGATGACCTTGATGGCAGCCGCCAGGCGAGCCGTGATGGCAGCGGGTGTCTTGGCGGGTGCGAACACGGCGAACCAGCTTTCCAGTTCGTAGCCGGGCAGGCCCGCTTCGGCCGCAGTGGGAACATTGGGCATTGACGGATGGCGTTTGGCCCCTGCATAGGCCAATGCCTTGAGTTTCCCCGCCTGTACATGGCTGATGACCGACGGCGGTGTCGTGATGAACATGTCCACCTGTCCGCTGATCAGGTCTGTGATCACAGGACCTGCGCCCTTGTACGGCACGTGCGTAAGCGTCACCTTCGTCTGTTTGCCAAACATTTCGCCTGCGATGTGCTGGATCGATCCGTTCCCTGAAGAGGCATAGAACAGGCCTTTGGGGTTTTTCTGGCCATAGGCAATGAACTCCCTGAGATTCGTCACCGGCAGGCTGGCGCTGACCGCCACCACATGCGGTGCGCGCATCACCAGGGCGATAGGGGCGAAGTCAGACGTTTTCCAGCGGATCTGGGAAAACAGCGCAGGGTTGCCGACGTGAAATCCAGAGTACTGGACCAGCAGCGTGTGACCGTCCGCAGGAGCGCGCGCCACAAATTCCGTGCCGATGTTTCCACTGCCGCCAGGCTTGTTGTCCACCACCACAGATTGCCCGAGGGCGGCCTGTAGCTGCTCTCCCACCAATCTGGCCACGATGTCTGTGGACCCGGCCGGTGCGCTTGGCACCACCAGGGTGACGGGCTTGCTGGGATACGTCTCGGCGTGCGCTGCGCTGAGGGCCATGGACATCGCGATGCCCATCAATGCGTTTCTACGAATCATGTCTGTCTCCTTTTTTGTGGCGAAAGAATCCCCCTCCTGGTGCCACAAAGGGCATCCAGGCTGCGAGGATGGGGACGGGGTGGGCGGCTAGCCCGCCGGGGCTGGCTCCGAGATCTCGATGAGGTTCAGGTCCGGGTCACGCAGGTAAACCGAGCGAATCCTGCAAGTGGCACCCGTGCGCATGACCGGTCCTTCAACGATGGGAACTGAGCGCTTTTGCAGATGCGCAATCACCTGGTCGAGTGGAACGGCGGCCAGGAAGCAAAGGTCCAGGGCTCCTGGCACGGGGGTGTGCGCCTTGGGCTCGAACTCGCGGCCCTTCACATGCAGGTTGATCTTCTGGTTGCCGTACTTGAAGGCCTTGCGCTCCACGGGCGGGGTTCCGCCGATGAACGACTCCAGTTTCATGCCGAGCACTTCGGTGTAGAACCGGATGCACTCGGCTTCATTGGCGGTGGTGAGGACAAGATGGTCGAGGTGGCTGATCATGGCGGGTCTCAGGTGGTGGGAGTCGTATCGCGGGCGAGTGCGCGGGCCTGGATTTCTTCGAAGCCTGCAGGAGGCGCGTGGCGCTTGAGCCGCTCTCCTGACCGGCTCACCTGGGCGGGCAGCTCATGGCCGACCAGGCGCTCCAGCTCGTGTGCGGCACCGATGAGGCCTGGCACATCAACGCCGGTGTCGTAGCCCATGCACTGCAGCATGTGAACGACGTCTTCCGTCGCGACATTGCCGGACGCGCCGGGCGCGTAGGGGCACCCGCCGATTCCGCCCAGCGACATGTCGAACTGACGGATGCCGGCCTCCACCGCTGCGAGCGTGTTCACCAGGCCCATGCCCCGGGTGTTGTGAAAGTGGCCCGTAATGTTGAGCTCCGGGTACGCTTGGGCGACCGACGCGCAGACCTGGAACACCTGCGTGGGATAGGCCATTCCGGTGGTGTCGCACAGGGTGACTCCCGTCGCGCCCAGCGAGGCAAACCGGCCCACCAGATCCAGCACGGCGGTCTGAGGAACCTCGCCTTCCATTGGGCAGCCGAAGACGCAGGACAGCGAGATGTTCACTGGCACGCCTGCCCCCAGCGCCAGAGCCGCCACTTCACTCAGCTGGCGCAAGGACTGCTGCCGCGTCATTCGCAGATTCGCCAGGTTGTGTGTCTCGCTGGCGGACATCACCAGGTTGAATTCGTCCACCCTGCATTCCAGCGCGCGCTCTCCCCCCCGTGCATTGGGTATCAGCGCCGTGTAAACCACACCCGGTGCACGCCGGATGCGGTGCATGACGGCTTCGGCATCCTTGAGTGCGGGGATGGCCGTGGGTGAGGTGAAGGAGGTCACCTCGATCTTGGAATAGCCGAGGCCACTGAGCTGGTCTACCAGTTGCACCTTGTCATCGGTTTCCACGAAGACGGCTTCGTTTTGCAGCCCGTCCCGGGTGGCGACCTCGTTGATCCGGAGCTTGATGCCCTTGCCTTCAAACATGATCGGCCTCCGTTTCTGCGCGCGCGGGCCAGCCCGTCATCTCCGAGACGCTCTGGGTGTGTTCCCCTAACAGGGGCGCCGGATGGTGGATGCGTCCCGGCGTGGCGCTGAGTTTGGGCACGATGCCCGGCACCTTGATGTGCGAGCCATCTGCCGTTTTCTGGTCCACGATCATTTCCCGGGCGATGTACTGCGGGTCGTTGACGATGTCCTCGACGGTGTAGACCTTTCCGGCCGGTACCTTGGCTGCATCCAGGACCTCGAGCACTTCTTGCAGCGTTCTGGGCAGCGTCCATGCTTCGATGGCAGCATCTATTTCGGCTACCCGCGCCACGCGGCCGTCGTTTTGCGCCAGCGCCGGGTCGTGCTCCAGGTCGGGGCGGCCGATCGCGGCCATGAGCCGCTTGAAGATGCTGTCGCCATTTCCGGCGATGAGGGCGTAACCGCCGTCTGAGCAGCGGTAGGCGTTGGTGGGGGCGATGCCGGGCAAGGCACTGCCTGAGCGCTCACGCACCGCGCCGAAGGCATCGTACTCGGGCACCAGGCTTTCCATCATGTTGAAAACGCTCTCGTACAACGCGACGTCAATCACCTGTCCTTGACCTCCCCGTGCATCGCGGTGGTACAGCGCCAGCATTACACCGAGGGCACCATGCATGGCAGAGAGGCTGTCGCCAATCGAAATGCCGCACCGCACCGGGACGCGCCCGGGCTCGCCGGTGAGATGGCGCAAACCACCCATGGCTTCGCCCAGCACCCCGAAGCCGGGTTTCTCGCGGTAAGGACCTGTCTGTCCATAGCCCGAGATGCGCAGCATGATGAGTCGGGGGTTGAGCTGGTGCAGTGCGTCCCAGCCAAGGCCCCAGGCTTCCATGGTTCCGGGCTTGAAGTTCTCGATGACAACGTCTGCTTCCTTGAGCAAGGCGCGGGTCGCGTCCTGGCCCTCCGGGGTCCGCAGGTCCAGCGCAACGGAGCGCTTGTTGCGCGACTGGACCTCCCACCAGACGGATGTGCCATCGCGCAGCATCCGCCATTTGCGCAGCGGATCGCCCACCCCTGGTGGCTCCACCTTGATGACATCTGCACCAAAGTCGGCCAGTGTCTTGCCGGCAAACGGGCCTGCAATCAGCTGCCCGAGTTCCAGTACCTTGATTCCTTGAAGTGCTTGCACGTCGGCCTTTTCAGTTGTCTCCGGCGAAATGTAGGCGGGTATGCGCTATCGCAGAATTGCTGATTCATCCACTTGCGTTCGCGTTTTGCGAAATCCCATAGAATGGGCCCATGGCTACGCTCATCAACCCCGCACGCCTCGATTTCGTGACGCTCCGGCTTTTCTGTGCCGTTGCGCAGATGGGCAGCGTGACGCGCGGCGCTGAGGCCTGCAGCTTGGCCGTATCAGCGGCGAGCCGGCGTCTTTCGGACTTTGAACTGGCGGCGGGCACCAAGCTGTTCGACAGGAGCTCGAAAGGCGTGAAGCTGACCCCGGCAGGACATCTCGCCATGCAGCATGCCTTGCGCCTGTTTCAGGGGTTCGAGCAGTTCAGCAGCGAGATCCGCGACTACTCCCGGGGCACGCGCGGGCATGTGCGCTTATGGGCAAACATGTCGGCGCTGACGGAGTTCCTGCCGGCGTGCCTGGCGACTTTCATGAGCGAGCACCCCGACATTCACGTGGAGCTCGAAGAGCAGCTCAGCGGGGATATCGTTCGGGCCGTCGTGGACGGCGTCGCCGATATCGGGATATTTGCCGAGAACACGCCGGTAGGTGATCTCAGTGTCGAGCCTTTCGTCGAGGACCAGCTCGTTGCGGTGTGCGCGCATGACCATCCCCTGGGCAGGAAGAAGCGGGTAAGTTTTGATGAGTGTCTTCAGTACGACTTCGTGGGGTTGAATCGTGGCAGTTCGCTGCTGGAACTGACTTCCCGCGCGGCCGAACACTATGGGCAGGTGATGCGTGTCCGTGTGCAGGTGCGCAGTTTTGATGCGATGTGCCAGCTGATCAATGCGAATCTGGGGATCGGTGTCCTGCCTCTGGCGGTGGTGAGGGAGACCAAACCCCGGCCTTTGAGAATCGTCCATCTGAAGGAAAAATGGGCGCAGCGCAAGCTGCTGATCGGCGTTTCCCAGACCTGCTCTTCCTCGGCCCTCCTGCTGCGTTCGCACTTGCGGGTTTTTGCGGGTACGTCGCCGGGCCCGTCCTGACTGGCAACATCCAGAGGCCTGAACCGCCCAGCAAAAGCTCAATGGTTTTTGTCCTGCCCGCCAAGCGTTGTGAATCAGCGGCACACCACCTCGCTCGGGTCGCACAGCCTGTGCCGGACGCGTCAGAACTTTTCGCAGATCCTGTCCGGCACTTACAACCGCACCGCCTTTCGAAACTCCGCCGGCGACTGCCCCGTCCACCCCCGGAACGCCCGGATAAAACTCTTCTCGTTCTCAAACCCCGCCGC
>NZ_JARXAB010000023.1 GCF_029866045.1 Ramlibacter sp.
GTGGTCTGGGCCATCCGCGAAGGCCGCCAGGCGGCGCGGGCGGTGGACGAGTTCCTGATGGGGGCGAGCGTCCTGCCGCGTTGAGGACCTGCTAAGGGCGGGTCCAGCTCGAGAGCCTATCCCTTGATGGGTCAGCGCGCCAAAAAGCCCCGCGCCTTCAAAGCCTCGGCCAGCCGGTCGCGCCCCCTCATGGCTTCCGGGCCGCGAACGCGGTGCAGCGAGTGTTCGGCCCAATCGCCGTTGGTCTTCATCTGTTGTGACTTGTAGAAGTCCGCCATCGTGGCCACGTAGCGGTCGACGGGCTCGCCCTGGGCTGCCGTGTCGTAGCGTTCCCGGTGGAGCACGGCATCGATCGGCAGGCGTGGTTTGATGGAGGTTGGCCGCGCCGGGTCGGGGTAGCCCACGCACATGCCAAAGACGGCGACGGTGCGTGGCGGCAGGCCCAGTTCGGCGGCCACTTCTTCTGGCCTGTCACGCATGCCGCCGATGTAGACCACCCCCAAGCCCTGCGCCTCGGCGGCCACCGCGGCGTTTTGCGAGGCCAGTGCGGCGTCCATCGCGCCGACCAAAAGCAGCTCGAGGTAGTCCAGCCCGTCACGCGGTCGATTGCGTCGCTCCCCCACTGCCTCAAGCCGAGCGAGATCTGCCAGCCAGACCAGGTACAGCGGGCACTCGCGGATATGGCGCTGGTCTCCCCCCAGGCGTGACAGCCGCTCCTTGGCGGCCGGATCCTCCACCGCCACCACGCTCCAGGTTTGCAGGTTGGACGAGGTCGACGCCGACTGGGCGGCGGCAATCATCATTTCAAGCGCCTGCGCCGGTACCGGCTGCGGCGTGTAGGCGCGCACCGAACGGTGACTCAGAAGCAAGGCGAGCGCGGGATCTTCCGCGACGTCCGGCAGTGAAGGGGCATCGGCGCCGTAGCGCGCCTGGAGCAGGGAGTTGATGTCGGTCTGGGTTGTCATGGGGTCAGATTTCAGCGAGGCATGCGGACGGGCCGTTGGTGGGCCGTGTCAAGGTGGATCAGCGCGGCGCCATGGTGGACGGCTTGATCAGCCGCTTCCAGCGCACCACTTCGTCGCGGATGAACGATTCGAATTCCTGCGGACTGGAGGTCCGTACATCTCCGTCGATCACCGCCAGGCGCTTCTTCACTTCCTGGTCGGCCAGGCTGGTGCGCAGTGCTTGGTGGATCTTGTCGACCACTTCCTTGGGCGTGCCGGCGGGGGCCAGCAAGCCCCACCAGACCACCGCGTTGAACCCGGGCACGCCTTGCTCGGCCACCGTCTTGGCGTCGGGCGCGGACTTGAGTCGGTACTGGCCGGTCGAGGCGATCACCTTCACACGCTTGGCGTCGATCAGGGGCTGCACCTGGGACATGCCTGTGAAGGTGAGGTCGATGTGCCCTGCGGCCACATCGGAGATGGCCGGGCCGGCGCCGCGGTAGGGAATGGTCTGGATGTTGGTGCCGGTGGCCTCCTTGAACAACTCGGCGGCCAGGTGCGCGCCGGAGCCGTCGCCCGAGGTCGAGATATTGAGCTTGCCCGGGTTCTTCTTCGCCAGGGCAATCACCTCCTGCACGGAGTTGGCCTCCAGCGTCGTGCGCGCCACCATCGCGAAGGGGTAGGAGATGACGTGGCTGATGGGGGCGAAATCTTCCGGCGTGCGGTATTTCAGGTTGGGGACCAGCGAGGGGTTGGTCGACAGCGCCGTGCTTGCAAACAGCAGCGTGTAGCCGTCGGGCGTGGCACGCGCGACGAACTCCGAGCCCGTCACGGTGTTGCCGCCACCCCGGTTCTCGATCACCACCGGCTGGCCCAGGGCGGCGGAGAAGTTCTCGGCCCAGCTCCGTACGATGAAGTCGCCACCGCCGCCGGCAGCAAAGGGCACGACGATGCGCACGGGGCGGGTGGGCCAGGGGTCTGCCGCGAACACCGGCAGGGCGGCGGCCGCCAGGGCGGCGCACAGCGCACGCCGGGTGAAAGAATTCAGCAGTTGGGCTTTTTTCATTTGCAGGTCTCCTTTTTTGTGTCAATCGGGTGGGCGCTTCAGGCCGGCGGCCGGTGGTGGGCGGTCGCCATCTCCTCAACCATGGTCTTCATCTCGCGCGCCAGGGGGTCGCGCAACTCCTCCAGCACATGGGCTACCAGGCCGATGGCCCGGGCCATCACGCCAATGCCTCGGACGATCTCCCAGGGCAGTCCGAGCTCGCAGGCGATGGCAGCAATGGCGCCGGTGGCGTTGACTGGCAGGCTCTTGCCCAGGCGCCTGCCGGCCTCCTCGGCGACCGCCTGCATCAGTGCGACGTAGGGCCCCTCAAAGCCTTGTTCACGGGCGATGGCAAAGAGCGCGGGGGCCCGCGGGTCCACCGGCTTGTGAATGTGGTGGCCGATGCCTGGAACGTTGCCGCCGGCGGCCATCTCGCGCTCCACCAGATCGCGCGCCAGCGCAGCGATGTCTGCGTCGGGATCCGGCTGGGGCATGGCCTGCTGAAGCAGCCGGGCCGCGTCCTCCATGCTGCCGACGAACACGCTGCCCAGACCGCACAAGCCCGCGCCCACCGCGGCCTGCATGGCCTCGGGTGCCCCGGCGATCGTCAGCCGAGTGACCAGTGCGCTGGGGGTCAGGCCGTGCTCGACGAGGCAGACCGCGATGGCGTTGAACATCACCGATTCGCGCGGTGTCGGCAGCCGGTCGGTCATCTCGAGAAAAGCCATGTCACCCAGAGACACCTTGCCCAGGATGTCCTTGCAGACGTCCAGGCCTTTGACGGTGATGGTGTCGGTGGTGCTCCAGGCGATGTTCGTCTGGATGGTCTTTCGCTTTGCCATGGGTACTTTTGACAATGGTGGGCAGCGTGCCGCCGAAATTCAGGGTGTCGCTTTGCTCGCAAATGTAAACCGGACCCGGACTCGCCCGTTACTTCGTCCGGCACCTCGTCCGGTGTCACCCCGCTGTGTGGCCATCTATTGGCACCACCCGAGGCAGCGCTGCTTGACCCGATGCCACCGTATCATTGGGGAGAAAGTTCCCGCCGGTCATCTTCATGCCGCCGGCCTCATCGCGTCCATGCCCCTGACTGCCCCTTCCCCCTTGGTGGAATGCCGAGACTTGCGTTTCGGCTACGGTAACCGCCCCATCCTCGATGGGGTGAGCTTTACCGTGCCGCAGGGCAAGGTGACGGCCCTCATGGGCGCCTCAGGCGGCGGCAAGACCACCGTCTTGCGCCTGATCGGTGGCCAGGTCCGCCCTCAGGGCGGCAGCCTGCGCTTCGAGGGGCAGGAGGTGGCGGCGCTCGACCGCTCCGGCCTCTACGCCATCCGTCGACGCATGGGCATGCTGTTCCAGTTCGGCGCGCTGTTCACAGACTTGTCGGTGTTCGATAACGTGGCCTTTCCCCTGCGCGAGCACACCCACCTGCCCGAGGCGCTGGTGCGCGACATCGTGCTCATGAAGTTGCAAGCGGTCGGCCTGCGCGGCGCGCGTGACCTGATGCCCAGCGAGATTTCCGGCGGCATGGCCCGTCGCGTCGCCCTGGCCCGCGCCATCGCCCTGGATCCAGCGCTCGTCATGTATGACGAACCCTTTGCTGGCCTCGACCCGATCTCCCTGGGCACTGCCGCCCAGCTCATTCGGCAGCTCAACGACGCTCTGGGCATTACCAGCCTCGTCGTCTCGCACGACTTGGAGGAGACCTTCCGCATTGCCGACCAGGTCATCATCCTGGCCGGCGGCAAGATCGCTGCCCAGGGCTCGCCGGCCGAGGTGATGGCCTCTGAAGACCCGCTGGTGCGCCAGTTCGTCCATGCCCAGGCCGACGGCCCGGTCCGATTCCATTACCCCGGTCCCACCGTGGACCAGGACTTTGGCCCAGCCGGCGCGCCAAGCCGGGGAGGGCAGCGATGAGGTTCCTGCACCCCGCACGGGTGGGCTACGCCGTCCGCGGCCAGGTGGCGGACCTGGGCCGCGCCGCTCGCCTCTTCGGTCGCCTGATGCGTCTGTCGGGCCCAACCCTGGCCCGCTTCGGCCTGGTGCGCGACCAGATCCACTTCCTGGGCAACTACTCCCTTGCCATCATCGCCATCTCCGGGCTCTTCGTCGGATTTGTGCTGGGCCTGCAGGGCTACTACATCCTCCAGCGCTACGGCTCTGCCGAAGCCCTGGGCCAGCTGGTGGCCCTGACCCTGGTGCGCGAGCTCGGGCCGGTGGTCACCGCCTTGCTCTTTGCCGGCCGTGCCGGCACCTCGCTTACTGCCGAGATTGGTCTGATGAAGGCCGGCGAGCAGCTGGCGGCGATGGAAATGATGGCGGTGGACCCGGTGCGCCGCATCTTGGCGCCCCGGCTGTGGGGCGGCATCATCGCGATGCCGCTCCTCGGCGCGGTGTTCAGTGCGGTCGGTATCCTCGGCGGATGGGTCGTGGGCGTGGTCATGATCGGAGTCGACTCCGGCTCTTTCTGGAGCCAAATGCAGGGTGGGGTCGAGGTCTGGAAGGATGTTGGCAATGGCCTGGTCAAGAGCTTCGTGTTCGGCATTGCGGTGACCTTCATCGCCCTGTGGCAGGGCTACGAGGCGCACCCCACGCCCGAGGGTGTGTCTCGCGCGACCACCCGCACGGTGGTGAGCGCCTCCCTGACGGTGCTGGGCCTGGACTTCATCCTCACCGCAATGATGTTCAGCCTGTGAGTTGGGCGAACAGTTAGAAGGATTTGCAAGATGGAACGTTCTAAGAATGATGTGTGGGTGGGTCTCTTCGTCCTGGTGGGCGCGGCGGCGATCCTTTTTCTCGCCCTGCAGTCGGCCAATCTGCTGACCTTGAGCTTCCAGTCCACCTATCCGGTGGTCGCCAAGTTCGACAACATCGGCGGCCTCAAGGCCCGTGCTGCGGTCAAGAGCGCTGGCGTGGTGGTCGGTCGGGTGCAGTCGATCACTTTCGATGACAAAAGTTTCCAGGCCAGGGTGACTTTGGCGCTCGAGTCGCGCTACGCTTTCCCCAAGGACAGCTCCCTCAAAATCCTGACCAGCGGCCTGTTGGGTGAGCAGTACATCGGAATCGAAGCCGGCGCCGAAGAAAAAAACCTCGGCACGGGTGATCAGGTGTCCAGCACCCAGTCGGCCGTGGTCCTCGAGAACCTGATTGGACAGTTTCTCTATAACAAGGCCTCCGATGCCGGCGGCTCTGCTGGCAAGCCCGCGGCTGCCGGTACCCCGGCCGCGACTCTCAAGTAATCCATGCGTTTTAAGTCGTCCTTCCATCGTCTGCTGCGCGCCGGGGCCCTGGCCCTGGTAGCGGCCTGGCTGGCGGGCTGCGCGAGCCTGGTCGGGGATCCAACCCACCCGGTTGATCCCTTCGAGCCCATCAACCGCAAGGTGATGGCGTTCAACGACGACCTGGATTCGGCCGTGCTCAGGCCGGTGGCCGTGGCCTACCGCGACCACATGCCCCGGCCGGTCCGGCATGGCGTGAGCAATGTCCTGGGCAACATTGCCGATGTCTGGTCCTTCTTCAACAGCACCTTGCAGCTCAAGCTCCGCCAGGCCGCCGAATTGGGAGGCCGGGTGGTCATCAACTCCTTGTGGGGTCTGGGCGGCCTGGTGGACGTGGCCAGCGACCTTGGCCTTGAGCATCGCTCCGAGGACTTTGGCCAGACTCTGGGCCGCTGGGGCGTACCTTCGGGGCCTTATCTGGTGCTGCCGGTGCTGGGCCCCTCCAGCGTCCGTGACGCCGCCGCCACCCTGACCCTAGACCGCTACATGGACCCGCTGACCCACATTGACCATCTCCCGGTCCGGTTGTCGATGTTCGGCCTGCGCGCGGTCGACACCCGCACCAACCTCCTCAAAGTGACTAACGTTCTAGACGATATCGCGCTGGACCGTTACACCTTCACCCGTGACGCCTACCTGCAGCGGCGGTTCGCCGAGGTCAGCCGGGGTCGACCCGCGCTGCCGCCCCTCGACCCGGGCGACACGTGGGACGGGCGTGACGACAGCCCGGCGCCCGCCGTGCCTGCCGCGACCACCCCTCCGGTTGGCGCTCAAGTCAGCCCGGCCTTGCCACCACCAGGGCTGCCCGCGCCAGAGCACAATCCGAAGCCATGAGCACTCCCGACTTCTCCCTCGCGCTTTCCCGGACCCGCCGCCAGCTGCTGACTCTGGCTGTCCTGCCGCTGTTCCTCGCCCTGGCTACCTCACTGGCCCTCCTGCCAGGTGCCGCCCGTGCGGCCGAGGAATCGCCCGACGCGTTGGTTCGGTCCCTCTCGGAAGAGATGCTCAAGACCATCCGCGCCGACCCCGCACTGCGCTCCGGCGATATGCGCCGGATCATGGCCTTGGTCGATGCGAAGGTCATGCCCAATGTGAACTTCCAGCGCATGACCGCGCTGGCGGTGGGTCCCACCTGGCGGCAGGCCTCCCCCGAGCAGCGCAAGCGCCTGCAGGAGGAGTTCAAGACCCTGCTGGTGCGCACCTACGCAGGCGCGCTCACCCAGATCCAGGATGAGACGGTGGTGGTCCGACCGGTCCGTCTGTCACCCGGTGACACCGAGGTGGTGGTCCGCACCGAAATCCGTGGCCGTGGGGACCCGATCCAGTTGGACTACCGTCTGGAGAAAACGCCCGGTGAGGGCGCAGGCTGGAAGATCTTCAACCTCAATGTCCTCGGTGTCTGGCTGGTCGAGACCTACCGCAGCCAATTCGCCCAAGAGATCAATGCCCGTGGCCTCGACGGCTTGGTCAACGCCCTGGCCGAACGCAACCGGACGGCTGGCAGCCGCCCGCGCAACTGAAGGGCACAACCGCCCGCGTAACTGATTGGCTGGACAGATCGGTTCGACGGATCGGCCCACCCCAGACCTTCTCTCGCCCTGCGCGCGACCACCTCACACTCGAAGCCCATGCCGACCCTGGCCCTGCCCTCCACACTGACCCACGCTGAGGTGCCTGCCTGCCTGCAGGCCCTGGCTGCGGCCTGCGCCCCGACGGATGCAGGAGCGGGCGTGGGTGTGGGTGGTGCCGCAGCCCAGACCCTGGTGGCCGATGCATCGGCCTTGGCGCACTTCGACTCCTCGGCCCTGGCGATCCTGCTCGAGGCCCGTCGGCTGGCCGCAGCCCGCGGCCTGAGCTTTTCAGTGCAGGGCCTGCCCGTGCGCCTGGCTGGTCTGGCCGCGCTTTACGGCGTGGGCGACCTTCTGTCCGGCCAATAGCAGCCTAGCCGCCTAAAATGGCGGGTTCCCATGCCCGTTGCCATCTCCTTTCAATCCGTCTCCAAGACCTACCGCTCCGCCGACCGTGAGCTGCGGGCCTTGGATCAAGTCAGTTTTGACATCCAGCCCGGCGAGTTCTTTGGCCTGCTGGGACCCAATGGCGCGGGCAAGACCACCCTGATCAGCATCCTGGCTGGCTTGGTGCGTCCCACCTCGGGCCAGGTCACCGTCCATGGCCACGATGTGCAGGCCGATTACGCCCAGGCGCGCCGCCAGCTGGGCATCGTGCCGCAGGAGCTGGTCTTCGACCCCTTCTTCAATGTCCGCGAGGCGCTTCGCTTCCAGTCAGGCTACTTTGGCGTCAAGCACAACGAGGCCTGGATCGACGAACTGCTCGAAAGCCTGGGGCTTGCCGACAAGGCGGGCAGCAATATGCGCCAGCTCTCTGGCGGCATGAAGCGCCGGGTGCTGGTGGCCCAAGCATTGGTGCACAAGCCGCCGGTCATCGTGTTGGATGAGCCCACGGCCGGCGTGGACGTGGAGTTGCGCCAGACGCTGTGGCAGTTCATCGCCAAGCTCAATCGCGAAGGCCACACGGTGCTCCTGACCACCCACTACCTTGAAGAAGCCGAGGCCCTGTGCAGCCGACTGGCCATGCTCAAGTCGGGCCAGGTGGTGGCGCTCGAGCGCACCTCCGAGCTGCTGCGCGCGGCCTCGAGTAACGTGCTGCGCTTCAAGACCGACGGGCATGCCCTGCCGCCGGCCCTCGCAGCCAAGGCCCGCATCACCGGCCGCATCGTGCAACTGCCGGCCCATGACGCGCGCGAGATCGAGGCCTATTTGGCCGCGGTGCGTGAGGCGGGTCTGGTGGCCGAAGACGTAGAAATTCGCAAGGCCGACTTGGAGGACGTCTTCCTCGACGTGATGGCCGACCGGCAGAAGGCGGGCGCCGCGCCGGCGGCGTCGAGCCCGGCTTCGCTGGAGGCGGCGCCATGACCGGTTGGCAGACCCTGTTCTACAAGGAAGTGCTGCGCTTTTGGAAGGTCGGTTTCCAGACCGTGGCGGCGCCGGTGATCACTGCGCTGCTCTATTTGATGATCTTCGGGCATGTGCTCGAGGGCCATGTCAAGGTCTACGACCGCATCGAGTACACCGCCTTCCTCGTTCCCGGGCTGGTGATGATGTCGGTGCTGCAAAACGCCTTTGCCAACAGCTCCTCGTCGCTGATTCAAAGCAAGATCATGGGCAACCTGGTCTTTGTGTTGCTCACGCCGCTATCGCACTGGGCTTGGTTCCTGGCCTACGTGGGATCGTCCGTCGCTCGCGGACTGGCGGTGGGCACCGGCGTGCTGGTGGTCACCTCGTTTTTCGTGCGGCCGGAGTTCACCTACCCGCTGTGGATCCTGCTGTTTGCCCTGCTGGGTGCGGGCATGCTGGGCGCGCTGGGGCTGATCGCCGGCTTGTGGGCAGAGAAGTTCGACCAGATGGCCGCCTTCCAGAACTTCATCATCATGCCGATGACGTTCCTCTCGGGCGTGTTCTATTCCATTCATTCCCTGCCGGGCTTTTGGCAGCAGGTGAGTCACCTCAACCCCTTCTTCTACATGATCGACGGCTTCCGCTACGGCTTCTTTGGCCAGAGCGATGTGTCGCCCTGGATCAGTTTGACCATCGTGGGCAGCGCCTTCCTGGTCGTCTCTGCGGTGGCGGTGCGTCTTCTGCGCATCGGCTACAAGATCCGCAGTTGAAGTCCGCCTCCTTTTTCTTTTTTCCAGCGCAAACCCATGACTGCCGAAGAACTGCAAGCCATCATCGCCGCCGGCCTGCCCTGCCAGCACCTGCAGGTTCAGGGCGACGGCCGGCACTGGTCGGCCGTCGTCGTCTCGACCGAGTTCGAAGGCAAGCGCCTCGTCGCCCGTCATCAGCGGGTCTATGCCACCCTGGGTGAGAGAATTCGCAACGATGAGGTGCACGCCCTGTCGATGAAGACCCTCACACCGGCCGAATGGGCCGCGCAGGCCTGACCGGACCACTGATGGACAAACTCCTCATTCGCGGCGGCCGCCGTCTCCAGGGCGAGGTGCAGATCGCTGGCGCCAAGAACGCCGCCTTGCCCGAGCTGTGCGCCGCCCTCCTCACCGACCAGCCAGTGGTGCTCAAGAACGTGCCGCGACTGCAGGACGTGAGCACCATGATCCGCCTGGTGCAGAACATGGGTGTGACCGTTATCCGCGAGGGCGAGCAGGTTCACCTGGACGCCGGCGCCCTGACCAAGCCGGAGGCGCCCTACGAACTGGTCAAGACCATGCGTGCCTCGGTGCTGGCCTTGGGCCCGCTGCTCGCCCGCTTTGGCCGCGCCCGTGTGTCGCTGCCGGGTGGCTGCGCCATCGGCTCGCGACCGGTGGACCAACATATCAAGGGCCTGCAGCAGATGGGGGCTGTCATTGCCGTCGAGCACGGCTACATGATCGCCAGCCTGCCCGAGGGCCGTACCCGGCTGCGGGGCGCCGTGATCCGCACCGACATGGTCACGGTGACCGGCACCGAAAACTTCATGATGGCCGCCGCCCTGGCCGAGGGCGAGACCGTCCTTGAGAACGCGGCGATGGAGCCCGAAATCGGCGACCTGGCCGAGATGCTGATCGCCATGGGCGCGCGCATCGATGGCCACGGCACCAGTCGCATCCGCATCCAGGGCGTGCCGCGCCTCTCGGGCTGCACGCATCAGGTGGTGGCCGACCGCATCGAGGCCGGTACCTTTTTGTGCGCGGTGGCCGCCACTGGCGGCGAGGCCTTTCTCAAGGACGGCCGGGCCGACCACCTGGAGGCGGTGATCGACAAGTTACGCGCCGCCGGCGCCCAAGTGGAGGCAACCCCGGGCGGAATCCGCGTGTCTGCGCAGAGCCGGCCGCAGGCGCAGAGCTTTCGCACCACCGAGTACCCCGGCTTCCCGACCGACATGCAGGCACAGTTCATGGCGCTCAACGCCATCGCCCAGGGCTCGGCCATCGTGACCGAGACCATCTTCGAGAACCGATTCATGCACGTCAACGAGATGGTTCGCCTAGGCGCGCACATCCAGGTCGACGGCAAGACGGCCTTGGTCGAGGGCGTGCCGCGGTTGTCAGGCGCCACCGTGATGGCCACCGACCTGCGGGCGTCGGCGAGTTTGGTCATTGCCGGTCTGGTGGCCGAGGGCGAGACGCAGGTCGACCGCATTTACCACCTCGACCGGGGTTACGACCGTATGGAAGAAAAACTTCGTGGCCTGGGTGCCGACATCAAGCGGGTGAAGTGAGGGCCTTGCAATGAGCGACACCAACGTCACCTCTAGCTCCGTGACCCTCGCCCTGTCAAAGGGCCGCATCTTCGACGAGACCCTGCCCCTGCTTCGGGCCGCCGGTATCGAGGTGCTGGAAGACCCCGAGAAGTCGCGCAAGCTCATTCTTGCGACGAACCAAGCGCAGGTGCGCGTGGTCTTGGTGCGCGCCTCTGATGTACCCACTTACGTGCAGTACGGGGGCGCCGATCTGGGCGTGACCGGGCTCGACACCCTGATCGAGCACGGCAGCCTGGGCCTGTACACCCCGCTGGACCTGGGCATCGCCAAGTGCCGGGTGAGCGTCGCGGTACGCGCCGACTTCGACTACGCCCGCGCGGTGCGCCAGGGCGCTCGCCTGCGGGTGGCGACCAAGTACACAGGCATCGCTCGCGAGTTCTTCGCCACCAAGGGCGTGCATGTGGACATGATCAAGCTCTATGGCAGCATGGAGCTGGCGCCGCTCACCGGCTTGGCCGACGCCATCGTGGACCTGGTCTCCACTGGCAATACGCTCAAGGCGAACCACCTGGTCGAGGTCGAACGCATCATGGACATCAGCTCCCGATTGGTGGTCAACCAGGCCGCCCTCAAGCTTAAGCAGGCGCCGATCCGGCGCCTGATCCAGGCCTTCGCCACCGCCACCGGCGGCAAGGCGTCCTGATTCACGCCACCCGCCCCCGTTCCACTCCGCTTTTCTCATGAGCTTTTCTGCCCGCCCCCTGCGACTTGCCACCTCGGACGCCGGCTTTGACGCGGCCTTCCAGGCGCGCCTGCATTGGTCGGCCGACACCGACGCCCAGGTCGAAAACCGCGTGGCCGAAATTCTGGCGGCGGTGCGCCAGTCCGGCGACGCCGCGGTGCTCGAGTACACCGCCCGCTTCGACCATTTGCCCGCCCACACCCTGGGCGAGCTGGAGCTGACCCAGTCCGAGCTCAAGGCCGCCTTCGAAGGTCTGCCCGCCGACCAGCGCAGCGCCCTGGAGCAGGCGGCCGCCCGCGTGCGCAGCTACCACGAGGCGCAAAAAAAGGCCTCGGGCGAAAGCTGGAGCTACCGCGACGCCGACGGCACCTTGCTGGGACAAAAAGTCACCCCGCTCGACCGGGTCGGCATCTACGTACCCGGCGGCAAGGCCGCTTACCCCTCCTCGGTGCTGATGAATGCCATCCCCGCCCATGTGGCGGGCGTGGGCGAAATCATCATGGTCGTGCCCACCCCGCGCGGCGAGAAAAACCCGCTGGTGCTGGCCGCCGCGTATGTGGCCGGGGTCACCCGCGCCTTCCAGATCGGCGGTGCGCAAGCCGTGGGCGCTCTGGCCTATGGCACGGCCACCGTGCCCCGGGTCGACAAGATCACCGGCCCGGGCAATGCCTATGTGGCCGCCGCCAAGAGGCGGGTGTTTGGCCAAGTGGGCATCGACATGATCGCTGGGCCCAGTGAAATCCTGGTGCTGGCCGACGGCAGCACCCCGGCCGACTGGGTGGCGATGGATCTCTTTTCGCAGGCCGAGCACGACGAGCTGGCCCAGAGCATCCTGCTGTGTCCGGATGCCGCCTACATCGACCGGGTGCAGGCCGAGATTGACCGCCTGCTGCCGCAGATGCCGCGCGCCGAGATCATTGCCAAATCGCTCACCGGTCGCGGCGCGCTGATTCACACCCGCAGCATGGACGAGGCCTGCGCCATCAGCAACCGTATCGCGCCCGAGCACCTCGAGATTGCTTCGAACGAGCCGCACCGCTGGGAGCCGCAGCTCAAACACGCAGGCGCCATCTTCCTGGGTGGCTTCACCAGCGAGTCGCTGGGCGACTACTGCGCCGGCCCCAACCATGTGCTGCCCACCAGCAGCACCGCGCGCTTTTCCAGCCCGCTGGGCGTCTACGACTTTCAAAAGCGCTCCAGCCTGATCGAGGTCAGCGAGCAGGGCGCCCAGGTGCTGGGCAAGATCGCCTCGGTCCTGGCCCACGGCGAGGGCTTGCAGGCCCACGCCCGGGCGGCCGAAATGAGGCTGAAGTAACTACACGAATTTCGTGTTGCACGGGATTCGTGGGTTAGACTGGGTGCATGAAGAACGTCACCATCACCGTCGAGGACGAGGCCCTGGAGTGGGCTCGTATCGAGGCGGCCAAGCGCAATACCAGCGTGTCGCGGCTGGTGGGCGAGTTGCTGGCCGATCGCATGCGCCAAGAAGATGCCTACGAGCTGGCTATGCGCGAGGCGCTGAACTTCCCGTCCTGGGGTAAATCGGAAGGCCCCTACCTGACCCGCGACGAACTCTATGACCGCGCTCGTTTTCGTTGACACCAACGTCCTGCTCTACACCCATGACGAGCGGGACCTGGACAAGCAGGCCCGTGCCCGTGAGTGGGTGGGCTGGTGCTGGCGCCAACGTGCCGGCCGTATCAGCACCCAAGTGCTCAATGAGTTCTACAACAACGCGATCACCAAGTTTCGCAAGTCGGTCACCTTGCAGGAGGCGCGCCACCAAGTGACCCGCCTGCGGCTGTGGCAGCCGCCCCACTTGGATGTCTATACCGTCGATGGCGCCTGGGCCTTGCAAGACCGCTACCCCCTGAGTTATTGGGATGCGCTGATCGTTTCCTCGGCTCACCAGCAAGGCTGTGCCTGCCTGCTTTCCGAGGATCTTCAGCACGGCCAACTGCTTGACGCTGTGCGTGTGGTGAACCCCTTTCAGGCCTTGCCCGCCGATCTCCCCGCCCTGACATGAGCCAGCCCTTGCCCCCTCCGATCGACCCCCGCATCGCCCGCCTGATCCGCCTCGACGTACAGTCCATGCACGCCTACGTGGTGCAGGACGCCGCCGGCTTCGTCAAGCTCGACGCCATGGAGAACCCCTACCGGCTCTCTCCCGAGCTCCAGGCCCAGTTGGGTGAGCGCCTGGGCCAGGTGGCGATCAACCGCTACCCGGGTCCGCGCATCGACGAACTCAAGGCCGCCTTGGCTGCCCACGCCGGGCTTCCCGCCGGCTGCAGCCTGATCCTGGGCAATGGGTCAGACGAGCTCATCTCCCTGCTGGCCCTGGCCTGCGCCCGGCCCGGCGCCACCGTCCTCGCGCCGCTGCCTGGCTTCGTGATGTACGCGATGAGCGCACAACTGCAGGGCCTGCGGTTTGTCGGCGTCGACCTCACCGCGGATTTCGCGCTTGACCTGCCGGCCATGCTGGCCGCCATCGAGCAGCACCAGCCGGCCATCATCTACCTGGCCTATCCGAACAACCCGACGGCCAATCTGTGGGACGTCGCCGCCATGGACGCCATCGTCGCCGCCGCGCCAGGCCTGGTGGTGATTGACGAGGCCTACCAGCCCTTTGCTAGCCGCAACTACCTGGGCGGCCTGGCCGCCCATCCCCATGTGGTTTTGATGCGGACTCTGAGCAAATTTGGGCTGGCCGGCATCCGTCTGGGCTACATGATGGGTGCCAGCGCCCTCATCGCCGAGATCGACAAGGTGCGCCCGCCCTACAACGTGAGCGTGCTTAATGCCGAGGCGGCGCTCTTCGCCCTCGAGCATGCCGACGTCTACGAGGCCCAGGCCCGCGAGCTGCGCGAAGAGCGGCAGATGCTGCTGGAGCGCCTGGCGCAGATGCCAGGGGTCCTGCCCTTCCCGAGCGACGCCAACATGATCTTGGTACGGGTGCCCGATGCCAAGGCTGTTTTCGAAGGTATGAAGCGCCGAGGGGTACTGATCAAGAACATTTCTACAATGCACCCCTTGCTGGCCCAGTGCCTGCGCCTGACTGTCGGCAACCCCGAAGAGAACGTGCGTATGCTCGCCGCCTTGCAGGCCTCACTATGACCACCACTTCCGCCCCTACGGCCACGACGCCGGCCGCCCGCACCGCCGAAGTCTCGCGCAATACCGCCGAGACCAAGATCCGCGTGCGCGTCAACCTGGACGGCACCGGCCAGGCCAAGCTGTCCACCGGCATCGGCTTTTTCGACCACATGCTCGAGCAGATCGCCCGCCACGGCATGATCGACCTTGAAATTGAGGCCCAGGGCGACCTGCACATCGACGGCCACCACACGGTCGAAGACGTGGGCATCACCCTTGGTCAGGCTTTCGCGAAGGCGATGGGCGACAAAAAAGGCATTCGCCGTTACGGCCATGCCTATGTGCCGCTGGACGAGGCGCTCTCTCGCGTGGTGGTCGACTTCTCTGGCCGCCCGGGCCTGGAGATGCATGTCCCCTTCAAGAGCGGAATGATCGGCGCCTTCGACACGCAGTTGGCCTTTGAGTTCTTTCAGGGTTTTGTGAACCACGCCTTCGTCACCCTGCACATCGACAACCTGCGCGGTGAGAACGCCCATCACCAGTGCGAAACCGTCTTCAAGGCCTTCGCCCGCGCCCTGCGCGCCGCGGTGGAGGCAGACCCGCGCGCGGCCGGCATCATTCCCTCCACCAAGGGCTCGCTCTAAGCCGCCCCTGCGGCAGATGGCGCGAGCGGTGAGCGGACAGGCAAAGAACGAATGAAAACCGTCGCCGTCGTTGACTACGGCATGGGTAACCTGCGCTCTGTCACCCAGGCTGTTATGCATGTGGCCTCGGGCAGCGGGGTAGAGGTTGTCTGGGCTCGCCGCCCCGAGGAGGTGCTCGCTGCCGACCGGGTGGTGCTGCCTGGCCAAGGCGCGATGCGCGACTGCATGCGCGAACTGCACGCCAGCGGCATGCATGCGGCAGTGCTGCATGCCGCAGCGCACAAGCCGCTCATGGGTGTCTGCGTCGGTATGCAAATGCTGCTCGATCGCTCCGAAGAGGGCCCGACCGAATCCCTGGGCCTGATCCCGGGCGAGGTGGTGCGCTTCCAGCTGGCCGGTCGGCACCAGGCCGACGGCAGCCGTTTCAAGGTGCCCCAGATTGGGTGGAACCAGGTGCGCCAGAGCCGCCCCCACCCGGTCTGGGCGGGGGTGGAAGACGGCAGCTGGTTCTATTTCGTCCACAGCTACTACGCCCGAACGTCGGATGCCCGCCACAGCGTAGGGGAGGCCGACTACGGTGGCGGCTTTACGGCAGCGGTTGCCCGGGATAATATTTTCGCTACCCAGTTCCACCCTGAAAAAAGTGCGCAGGCCGGCCTCGCTCTGTACCGCAACTTCTTGCTCTGGAATCCCTGATTTCCCAGCGCCCTGCGATCCGCCGCACCCGCCCACCTTTTGAGCCCGTCGCACCGTTTCATCCACCCCCGCCGCCGTTTCACATGCTCCTGATCCCCGCCATCGACCTGAAAGACGGTCAATGCGTGCGCCTCAAGCAAGGCGACATGGACCAATCCACCGTCTTCAGCGAGGACCCGGCCGCCATGGCCAAGTCTTGGCTAGACAAGGGCGCCCGTCGGCTGCACCTGGTTGATTTGAACGGCGCCTTCGCCGGCAAGCCGCAGAACTTTGCGGCCATCAAGACCATCCTCAAAGCGGTGGGAGATGACATTCCGGTGCAGCTCGGGGGCGGCATCCGCGACCTCGACACCATCGAGAAATACATCGACGGCGGTTTGCGCTACGTCATCATCGGCACCGCTGCGGTCAAGAACCCGGGTTTCCTCAAGGATGCTTGCACCGCCTTTGGCGGGCACATCATCGTCGGCCTCGACGCCAAGGACGGCAAGGTCGCAACGGACGGCTGGAGCAAGCTCACCGGCCACGAGGTGGTCGACCTGGCCAAGAAATTCGAGGACTGGGGCGTCGAGTCCATCATCTACACCGACATCGGCCGCGACGGCATGCTCTCGGGCGTCAATGTTGAGGCCACCGTCAAGCTGGCCCAGGCGCTCACCATTCCGGTCATCGCCTCTGGCGGCCTGGCCGGCATGGCCGACATCGAGGCCCTGTGCGCGGTGCAAGACGAAGGCATCGAGGGCGTCATCTGCGGCCGAGCGATCTACTCCGGCGACCTCGACTTCGCCCAGGGCCAGGCCCGCGCCGACGAGCTGGCCGGCTGACCCTCCCGCATTTGATCCCGCCCACCGGCCGCCTGGCCTCCTGAAGGTTCCCGCTTGCTTGCCAAACGCATCATCCCTTGCCTCGACGTCACCGGAGGCCGGGTCGTCAAGGGCGTCAACTTCGTCGAGCTGCGTGACGCTGGCGACCCGGTGGAAATCGCTGCCCGCTACAACGAGCAGGGTGCCGACGAACTCACCTTCCTGGACATCACTGCCACCAGCGACGGGCGCGACCTCATCTTGCACATCATCGAGGCGGTGGCTTCGCAGGTCTTCATCCCCCTCACCGTGGGCGGTGGGGTCCGCACCGTCGAAGACGTGCGCCGCCTGCTCAACGCCGGCGCCGACAAGACCAGCTTCAATTCGGCGGCTATTGCCAATCCGCAGGTCATCTCCGACGCCTCGGACCGCTATGGCTCCCAGTGCATCGTGGTGGCCATCGACGCCAAGCGCCGTGTGGGCGACGATCTGGCTGCCCGTGGCGAGGGCTGGGATGTCTACAGCCATGGCGGTCGCAAGAACACCGGCCTTGACGCGGTGCAGTGGGCGTTTGACATGGCCCGCCGCGGCGCGGGTGAAATTCTCCTCACCAGCATGGACCGCGACGGCACCAAGAGCGGCTTCGACCTGGCCCTCACCCGCGCCGTGGCCGACGCGGTGGAGGTGCCGGTCATTGCCTCCGGCGGGGTGGGTAACCTCGAGCATCTGGCCGATGGCGTGCAGCAGGGCGGCGCCGACGCGGTGCTGGCTGCCAGCATCTTTCACTACGGTGAGTACACCGTGGCCCAAGCCAAAGAGGCCATGCGCGCCCGGGGTATCCCGGTGCGGCTCTGAGCCCAGCCCGCAACCGTCTGGCGCGGGGGTGACCGCCCTGGTGATGGCGGCCGCGACGCACGTGGCGCCGCAGGCGGCTGCGGAGGCGGCAAGCGCGTCGCCGCTCCTCGCGCCATCAGCGACAATGCCAGCATGGAGTGGCTGGATCAGATCAAGTGGGATGCGCAAGGCCTCGTGCCCGTCATCGCCCAGGAGGCGACCACCGGCGACGTGCTGATGTTCGCCTGGATGACCCGCGAGGCGCTGGCGCTGACCGCGCGTGAGGGCCGGGCGGTTTATTACAGCCGCTCGCGTCAGCGCCTGTGGTTCAAGGGCGAGGAGTCCGGTCACGTCCAGCAGGTGCACGAGCTGCGCCTGGACTGTGACCGCGATGTGGTGCTGCTCAAGGTCACCCAGACCGGCCATGAGCCTGGCATCGCCTGCCACACCGGCCGCCATAGCTGCTTTTTCCAGGTCCTCAAGGACGGGCAGTGGCAGGCGGTTGACCCGGTCCTCAAAGACCCGGAGAGCATCTACAAGTGAACCCATCTTCCAACGATTCGCTGGCCCGCCTGGCTGCTGTCATCGAGAGCCGAAAGCCGGCCGCCGGGGGCGACCCCGAGAAAAGCTATGTCGCCCGCCTGCTTCACAAGGGGCCCGACGCATTCCTCAAAAAGGTCGGCGAAGAGGCCACTGAGGTGGTCATGGCGGCCAAGGACCTGGCCCATGGCCCGGTCGATGCCGCAGCCAGCCGGGCCGCCCTAGTCGGCGAAGTGGCCGACCTCTGGTTCCACACCATGATCGCGCTGGCCCATTTCGGGCTGTCGCCGGCCGATGTCGTGGCGGAGCTTGAGCGCCGCGAGGGCCTCTCTGGTCTGGAGGAAAAGGCCCTGCGCAAGGCCCAGGCCCGCGAGGCCGGGCAGACTTAACGCTGGCCAAGACGCGACCCCCTCAAAGCGCCACCCTTCGCACCTTTGACCCCACCGCCTGGGTGGGTGTTCCCGGAGCTCCCTTATGACCCACGACCCAAACTGCCTCTTTTGCAAGATCGTCGCCGGTACGATTCCCTCGCGTAAGGTTTACGAGGACGAGGAGATCTTCGCCTTCCACGACATTCACCCTTGGGCCCCGGTGCACTTCCTCATGATCCCCAAGGCCCACATCCCCTCCATGGCCCAACTCGGGCCTGAGCATGCCAACCTCATGGGCCGGCTGATGACGCTGGCCCCGCGCCTGGCCCTGGAGCAGGGCTGCAACCCCTACCCCCAGGGGGGGTTTCGCATCGTTGCCAATACCGGCGGCGAGGGCGGCCAAGAGGTCCACCACCTGCATATCCATGTGATGGGCGGTCCGCGGCCCTGGCTCAGGGGCTGAGGGCCCGACACGCGCCGCAGGGTCGGCGAGCGCTGCAATCCCCGTCCGCGAGACCGGCCCGGGCGCGCAGGACTAGAATCAGGCTAAGTTCTTTCAGGAGTTTTCCATGGGTTCCTTTTCCATTTGGCACTGGCTGATCGTGCTGGCGATCGTGGTGCTCGTGTTCGGCACCAAGAAGCTGAAGAACATCGGCTCTGACCTCGGCGGCGCAGTCAAAGGCTTCAAAGACGGCGTGCGTGACGGCACCACCCCCGCGGAGCAGGCCCAGCCGGCTGCGCCGGCCGCCCCCGCCCAGCAGGTTTCTGCGTCTGCCACGGTCGACGCCAAGAACGATGGCAAGACCATCGACGTCGAGGCCAAGAGCAAGTCCTGACCTGGCCACCCGGATTCGGCCCGCCTCTCCTGCGGGCCGCCCCTGACGTGCACCCCCGGGCCTCTTCCCCCTTCCCCTCGTGATCGACATCGGCATTTCCAAGATAGCGCTTATCGGCGCGGTGGCGTTGATCGTCATCGGGCCGGACAAGTTGCCGCGCCTCGCCCGCACGATCGGCGCGCTCTTGGGCAAAGCCCAGCGCTATGTTGCCGATGTGAAGGCCGAGGTCAATCGGTCGATTGACCTCGACGAGCTGCGCAAGATGAAGGACTCGGTCGAGACGGCCGCCCGGGACGTGGAGACTGCGGTGCACGAGACCACCTCCGGTATCGAGCGTGACCTCGGAGCCATCGTCGACGAGTCCACCTCCGCCTCAGAGCCCCTGGCCACGCCAGTCCCCGAGTACAAGAACCCCGGCAAAAACTGGCGCCTTAAGCAGGGCGCCATGCCGCAGTGGTACAAAGCCCGCGCCGGTGTGCGCCGGCATGTGCTCTCCGGGGCCGCCCGCGTGGCGCGCTACCGGCCCAAGAAATTCAGCTGATGGCCGCAACTGACAAAGAAGACGAACTGGCCGGTACCGAGCAACCCTTCGTCTCCCACCTGATCGAGCTGCGCGACCGCCTGGTGAAGGCGCTGATCGCAGTCGTTGTCGCCGGCGCCGTGCTGGCGCTGTGGCCGGGACCTGGCCGCCTCTACGACTTCCTGGCCGCCCCCCTGATTGCCACGCTGCCCCAGGGCGCGACGCTCATCGCCACCTCGGTGATCTCGCCCTTTTTGGTGCCACTCAAGATCTTGCTGATGGCGGCCTTCCTGATAGCGCTGCCGGTCGTTCTCTACCAGGTCTGGGCCTTCGTTGCCCCCGGCCTCTACAACCACGAGAAGCGGCTGGTGCTTCCGCTGGTGGTCTCGAGCACCTTGCTGTTCTTCATCGGCGTGGCTTTTTGCTACTACTTCGTCTTCGGCCAGGTGTTCAAGTTCATCCAGAGCTTCGCCCCCAAGAGCATCACTGCTGCGCCTGATATCGAGGCTTACCTGAGCTTCGTGCTGACCATGTTCCTGGCCTTCGGCCTGGCTTTCGAGGTTCCCATCGTGGTGGTAGTCCTGGCTCGCATGGGCGTCGTGACCATCGAGAAGCTCAAGGCCTTTCGCAGCTATTTCATCGTGCTGGCCTTCGTCATCGCCGCGGTGGTGACGCCGCCGGACGTGGTGTCGCAGTTGGCCCTGGCCATTCCGATGTGCATCCTCTACGAGGTGGGCATCGTGGCGGCCAAGTTCTTCATGACCTACACCAAGGCGCCCGAGGAGCCTACCGACGGCGCGGCCGCAGACCAGACGGCTGGCCAGGGCGCGCAGGCCGCGCCCACTCCCGCTGACGGGTCTACAGCCACCGCTGACGGGCCTACGACGCCTGCCGGTCAGTCGCCCAGTGAGGTCACAGTTGCTGGAGAAGCCCCTCCTGGCGCAAGCGGTGACACGCTTGCGGCGACGGGTCCAACCGAACCACCTCGGCCCTGATCCGGGAGGCTTGCTTGGCATCTGGCGCCTGGCCAGGTCTAAGCTTTGCGCGAGCGCCCAGCGCAAGGGTTCCCGGTCCCGGATGTGGGGCGGCTGCCTAGCGCGGCCCCTGCGGCCCCTGCGGCCCCTGTGACCCTTGAGACATAGGCGGCCGAGGCCGCAGGCCTGGCGTGATTTTCAGCGCTAGCTCGTCCGCGCGGCGCTGCACTTTGAACACGGTCTCAACCCCGGGTTTGAGCGCCGCCACTTGGCTCAGCAACTCGGGCACGTTGCCCACCCGCTGGCCGCCGACCTCCTCGATGACGTCGCCGGGCCGAATGCCCGCCTTGGCGGCTGGGCCACTTTGCAGCACGCCGGTAATCAAGACGCCGCGCGCCGCCTGTGCGCGGAAAGTCTCGCGCAGCTCGGGCGTGAGGTCGGCAGGCTCCACCCCGATCCAGCCACGGCGCACGGACCCCTCTTTCACGATGCTCTCCAGGATCTGACGCGCGGTAGCCACGGGAATCGCAAAGCCAATGCCCATGCTGCCGCCTGAGCGGGAGTAAATGGCGGTGTTGATACCCACCAGGTGGCCCTGGATGTCGACTAGCGCGCCGCCGGAGTTGCCAGGGTTGATCGCGGCGTCGGTCTGGATGAAGTTCTCGAAGGTGTTGATCCCCAGCTGGTTGCGGCCCAGGGCGCTGACGATGCCGCTGGTCACCGTCTGACCCACGCCGAAGGGGTTGCCGATCGCCAGCACCTGGTCGCCCACCTGCAGTGCGTCGGAGCTGCCCAGGGTGATCGCTGGCAGCTTGTCCAGGGTGATGCGCAGCACAGCAAGATCGCTCTCCGGGTCGGTGCCGATCACCTTGGCCCGGGCGCTGCGGCTGTCGTTGAGAACCACCTGAATCTCATCGGCGCCCTCCACCACATGGTTGTTGGTGAGGATGTAGCCCTCGGGGCTGATGATCACCCCGCTGCCCAGGGCCGCCTGCGGCTGGTTGCCCTGGTCGCCGAAGAAGAAGCGAAACCAGGGCTCGTTCGCGTGCGGCCCCTGTCCGGCGGCCTTGGATGTGTTGATGCTCACCACCGCCGCAGCGCCCCGCTGGGCCGCCTGCCGGAAGCTCCCCGGGGGTGCGGCGCCGCCAGAGGAGGGCGCCGCCTCCAGCAGGGCCACGCCGGAGCTTCGGCCCAGCCCTGGCGCCTGGCGCAGCCAGTCCGGTTGCAGGGTGGTGACCACGAAATAGGCCGCCAGCAGGACCGTTACCGACTGGGAAAAGAGGAGCCAAAAGCGTCGCATGGCCGGAGAATAACGCCGGTCGATCATCGACAATGCGCCTCGAACGGATTCCCATGGCCACCCTGCAACAACTTATTCAAGCCTGCGACGGCCTGCTCCAGCCCGAGCGCTTCCGCGATTACGGCCCCAACGGCTTGCAAGTCGAGGGGCGCCCGCAGGTGCACAAGCTGGTTTCTGGCGTCACCGCCAGCCTGGACCTGATCGACGCAGCGATCGCAGCCGGCGCCGACGCGGTTCTGGTGCACCATGGCTTGTTCTGGCGCGGCCAGGACGGCCGGGTCACCGGCTGGATGCGCCAGCGTCTGGCCCGCCTGCTGGCCCACGACATCAGCGTGCTGGCCTACCACCTCCCTTTGGACGCACACCCGGAGTTGGGCAACAACGCCCAGCTCGGTCGGGTCCTGGGCCTGCTGGCTGACGCCCGATTCGGGGAGCAAGACCTGGGCTTTCTCGGTGGACCGGCCGACGGCCAGGCCTTTGCCGACACTGCGGCCCTCAGGGCCCGTGTGGAGCAGGCGCTGGGGCGTCAGGTCACGGTGGTCGAGGGCCGCAACGCCCAGGGCGCAGCGCCCGCATCCTTGACTCGCATCGCTTGGTGCAGCGGCGGAGCCCAGGGCTACTTTGAGGCCGCCATCGCCGCCGGCGCCCAGGCCTTCCTCACCGGCGAGATTTCCGAGCCTCAGGCCCATTACGCGCGCGAATGCGGCGTGAGCTTCTTGGCCTGCGGCCATCACGCCACCGAGCGCTACGGAGCGCCGGCGGTGGCCGCTCGTGTGGCGCAGGACCTGGGCCTGGCGCACGAGTTCATCGACATCCCGAACCCCGCATGAGCACGCACCTCCCGATCGCGCTGACCATGGGCGACGCCGCTGGCATCGGTGGAGAGGTTCTGGTCAAGGCCTTTGCCACCGAGCCCGCGCTGATGGCCGGCTGCTTTGTCGCTGGCGACCTGGCGCACCTGCGCCGGGCTGCCGCCGCTGTGGCGGCGACCGGTGTCGGGCCGGCCCCGGGCATGGCACTGCCGGTGGCCCTGATCGAGGGGCCCGAGCAGGCCCACGCGGTGCCCGCAGGCTGTCTGCCTGTCGTTCAGGTCGGCGCGCCGTCGGCCACCCTGGTCCCCTGGGGCCAGGTGGACGCCCAGGCCGGTCGCATGGCAGCCGAGTCTGTCATCTGGGCCGCTCGGCAGGCGCTGCGCGGCGAGGTGGCGGCGGTGGTCACCGCGCCCCTGCACAAGGAGGCGCTGGCGGCTGCAGGCGTGGCCTTTCCGGGACACACCGAGCTGCTGCAGGCCGAGGCCGCCGCGCACCTGGGCCGGTCGATCGCCGAGGTGCCGGTGCGGATGATGCTGGCCAGCCCCGCCCTGCGCGTCGTGCTCGTGAGCATCCATGTCTCCCTGCGTCAGGCCATCGAGGCGGTGACGTTCGAAAACGTGCTGCAAACCCTGCGCATCACCCACGCCGCCCTGTCCCGGGCCCTCGGCCATCCCCCGCGCATCGCGGTGGCGGGCCTCAACCCCCATGCCGGGGAGGGCGGCCTGTTCGGCCGCGAGGAGATCGATTTCATTGCACCGGCGGTTACAGCAGCGCGCGCCGAGGGCATGCAGGTCGAGGGGCCTAGGGCGCCCGACACCATTTTCATGCGCGCCCGCCACGCGCCAGACCACCCCGGCGAGTTCGATGTCGTCGTGGCGATGTACCACGACCAGGGACTCATCCCGGTGAAGTACCTGGGCCTCGATGAGGGTGTCAACGTGACCCTGGGCCTGCCCCTGGTGCGTACCAGTCCCGACCACGGTACTGCTTTCGATATCGCCGGCAGCGGCCGTGCCGACCCCGCCAGCTTGCTGGCGGCGGTGCGAAGCGCACGCAGCCTCGTGCTTTGAATCCTTCCGTACCACCCGGTCTGGCGCCCGCTGTCTCCACACATCGAGGCGGGCTGAAATGGTTCGCTACAATCGCGGGTTGTCCCTAATCCAAGCATCTTCCGTCGAGGACCCCCATGAGTAGCACCCCAGTGGACGCCAGCAAACGGACGTGGTTGATCGCGTCTGGCTGTGCCGGCGCAGTGGGCGGCGCGTTCGTCGCCGTTCCCTTCGTGAGCAGCTTCCAGCCTTCCGAGCGCGCCAAGGCCGCAGGCGCTGCCGTGGAGGTCGACATCTCCGCCCTCCAGCCCGGCGAAAAAGTCACTGTCGAGTGGCGAGGCAAGCCGGTCTGGATCATGAAGCGCACGCCGGAACAATTGGCCGCCCTGCCCAAGTTCGATGGTCAGCTGGCCGACCCCAAGTCCGATCGCACCGCGTACCCCACTCCGGACTACGCCAAGAACACCCACCGTTCGATCAAGCCCGAAATTTTTGTGGGTGTGGGCATCTGCTCCCACCTGGGCTGCTCGCCCAGCGACAAGTTTCAGGCGGGGCCGCAGCCTTCGCTGCCCGATGACTGGCAAGGCGGCTTCCTCTGCCCCTGCCACGGTTCCACCTTCGACCTGGCCGGCCGCGTGTTCAAGAACAAGCCCGCGCCTGACAACCTCGAGGTGCCGCCGCACATGTATGTGTCCGACACCAAGCTGGTGATCGGCGAAGACAAGAAGGCGTGAGACAGACCATGGCTCAATTCAAGGAAATTTCCCCCAATGCCTCGGCCTCCGAGAAGCTGACCAACTGGTTCGACAACCGCTTCCCGACCGCCTTTGCCGCGTACCGCGACCACCTGTCCGAGTACTACGCACCGAAGAACTTCAACTTCTGGTACTTCTTCGGCTCGCTGGCGCTCCTGGTGCTGGTGATCCAGATCGTCACCGGCATCTTTCTGGTGATGAACTACAAACCCGACGCGAACACTGCCTTCGCTTCGGTCGAGTACATCATGCGTGATGTGCCCTGGGGCTGGCTGATCCGCTACATGCATTCCACCGGCGCCTCGGCCTTTTTCGTCGTGGTCTACCTGCACATGTTCCGCGGCCTGATCTACGGCAGCTACAGAAAGCCCAGGGAGCTGGTCTGGATCTTCGGCTGCGCGATCTTCCTGTGCCTGATGGCTGAGGCCTTCATGGGCTACCTGCTCCCCTGGGGGCAAATGTCTTACTGGGGTGCGCAGGTGATCGTGAACCTGTTCGCCGCCATTCCCTTCATCGGCCCTGACCTGGCGCTGCTTATTCGCGGCGACTACGTGGTGTCCGACGCTACCCTGAACCGCTTCTTCAGCTTCCACGTGATCGCGGTGCCCCTGGTTCTGCTGGGCCTGGTGGTGGCGCACATCCTGGCGCTGCATGACGTCGGCTCGAACAACCCGGATGGCGTCGAGATCAAGGGCCCCAACGCCCCCAAGGATGCCAACGGAAAGCCCCTTGACGGCATTCCCTTCCATCCGTACTACACCGTTCACGACATCTTGGGCGTGTCTGTCTTCCTGTTGGTGTTCTCCGCCATCGTGTTCTTTGCGCCTGAATTCGGCGGCTACTTCCTGGAGTACAACAACTTCATCCCAGCCGACCCGCTCAAAACCCCGGCGCACATCGCCCCGGTGTGGTACTTCACGCCGTATTACTCAATGCTGCGCGCCATTACCTCCGAGATGGTCTACGTGCTGGTGCTGTGCGTGGTAGCAGCCGCTGCCCTGGTGTCACTGCGCTCCAAGCTGCCCACCTTCATCAAGGGCGGTATCGTGATCGGCGCCGTGGTCGGCATCGCCCTGCTGCTGGGTATTGATGCCAAGTTCTGGGGTGTGGTCGTGATGGGTGGCGCCGTGATCATCATGTTCTTCCTGCCCTGGCTCGATCACAGCCCGGTGCGCTCCATCCGCTACCGCCCGAGCTGGCACAAATACGTCTACGGCGTGTTCGTCGTCAACTTCTTCGTTCTGGGCTATCTTGGCGTGCAGCCGCCCTCGCCGATCGGTGAGCGCGTCTCGCAGGTGGGCACCTTGTTCTATTTCGGCTTCTTCCTGCTGATGCCGTGGTGGAGCCGCCTGGGTGAGCCCAAACCGGTGCCCGAGCGCATCACCTTCGCGCCCCACTGAAGTCAAGGCAGGGACCATTCCATGAAAAAGACCCTCTCTTCCCTGTTCCTGGCGCTGGTCACGGCCCTGAGCTTGGGGCTCGCCGGCACGGCAGCCCATGCGGCGGGCGGCGACACCATCGCCTGGGACAAGGCACCCAACAAGGTCAACGACCTGCCCGCCCTGCAAGAAGGCGCGAAGCTGTTTGTCAACTACTGCCTGAACTGCCACTCTGCTGCCTACATGCGCTACAACCGCCTGCAGGACATCGGCCTGACCGAGCAGCAGATCAAGGACAACCTGCTGTTCGCCACCGACAAGATCGGTGACACGATGAAGTCCAACATCGACCCGAAGCAGGCCAAGGAGTGGTTTGGTGGCCTGCCGCCTGACCTGACCCTCGTCGCCCGTTCGCGCGCTGGCCACGGCGGCACTGGCGCAGATTACCTGTACACCTACCTGCGTACCTACTACCGTGACCCGACCAAGGCCACCGGCTGGAACAACCTGGCCTTCCCGAATGTCGGCATGCCGCATGTGCTCTACCAACTGCAGGGCGAGCGTGAGCCAATCTACGAAACCGTGAAGGCTCACGGCCAGGACACCCAAGTCTTCAAGGGCTGGAAGCAGATCACCCCCGGCACGATGACGCCCCTGCAGTACGACCAGGCGATGGCCAATCTGGTGGGCTACATGCAGTGGATGGCGGAGCCTGCGCAGAACACCCGCGTACGGGTGGGTGTTTGGGTCCTGCTGTTTTTGGCGGTATTCACTGTTTTTGCCTGGCGCCTCAACGCCGCTTTCTGGAAGAATGTCCGCTGACGCGGCGTGCTGAATGGACAAGGCCGCTCACGCGGTGTCCTGAAGTACACCGGGGTTTGGGCGCATAACGCGCCCGAACCCAGCGAATCCCCCTGGAGTGGGCCGCCTCGCGGGCCCGCTCCTTTTTGATTTAAGGAGCCACCGACATGATGGTGCTGTACTCGGGCACAACCTGCCCTTTCTCCCACCGCTGCCGCTTTGTCCTGTTCGAAAAAGGCATGGACTTCGAGATCCGCGACGTGGATCTGTACAACAAGCCCGAAGACATCAGCGTGATGAATCCCTACGGCCAGGTGCCTATCCTGGTCGAGCGTGACCTCATCTTGTATGAGTCCAACATCATCAACGAGTACATCGACGAGCGCTTCCCGCATCCGCAGCTGATGCCCGGTGACCCGGTCGACCGTGCCCGGGTGCGCCTGTTCCTGCTGAACTTCGAAAAAGAACTGTTCGTTCACGTGAGCACGCTGGAGTCACGCGCTGCCAAGGGCAATGAGAAGGCGCTGGAGAAGGCCCGCGCGCACATTCGCGACCGCCTGACCCAACTCGCGCCGGTGTTCCTGAAGAACAAGTACATGCTCGGCGACAACTTCTCCATGCTCGACGTGGCCATTGCCCCTCTGCTGTGGCGCATGGACTATTACGGCATTGAGCTGTCCAAGAACGCATCGCCCTTGCTCAAGTACGCCGAGCGCATCTTCTCCCGTCCGGCTTACATCGAGGCGCTCACGCCCTCGGAGAAGGTGATGCGCAAGTAAGCGGTCTTTCCGCACGCCTTGCGCTCGCCCGGCCACGTTGCGATCTGCCGCATGAACGCCATCGAGTCCACCTCCACGCGCCCGTACCTCATTCGTGCGCTGTACGACTGGTGCACGGACAACGGTCTCACCCCCTATGTGGCGGTGGCGGTGGATGACAGCGTGCAGGTGCCGCGTGACTATGTGAAGAACGGCGAGATCGTTCTGAACATCAGCTTCGACGCCACCAGCTCGCTCAAGCTGGGCAACGATTTCATTGAGTTCAAGGCGCGCTTTGCGGGCGTTGCCCGCGACATCATGGTGCCGGTGGGCCGGGTTTTGGCCATCTACGCCCGGGAGAACGGCCAGGGCATGGCCTTCCCGGTCGACACCTCGGCCGACAGTCTGCAAGCTGGCGAGGCGGGGGCGGCCGGTGCCGCCGGCGAAGCGAGTGGTGCGGATGGCACGGGCGTGGGTCGCGGCCGCAGCTCCGCGCTGACCCGCGTGCCCGCTGCAGAAGGCGATCGGCCCCAGTTGGTTCCCCTGGATTCGCCCGCATCAGCGCCGGAGTTGGCCGGTGACGAGGAACCGCCGCCGCGTCCTGCTGGCGGTGGACCGCGCCCCGCGCTCAAGCGGGTGAAGTAATGGCATCCGTCCTGGTGGAGGTGTCAGTCCCTTCAACCGCCTCGCTCAGGCCCTAGAATTTCAGAGTCGCCGGTTTAGCTCAGTTGGTAGAGCACCCGCCTTGTAAGCGGAAGGTCGTCAGTTCGATTCCGACAACCGGCACCACACGTCCCCAACCCTGCTGAGTCACTGGCTCAGCAGGGTTGATCTTTTCGGGCGACACTCGTCTCCCACGGTGGTGGATCCCGATCGGCTGATCGATCCCGTACCGGGCAAGAATCAGGCTGGACATTCGATGCACTTCACCCCTCTTCACGGTCGCCCGGCGGCCCAGGCCGCCCGGTCGTTACTGCCCCTGCGCCCTGATCTATTTGCCAAGGGTTTGCTGGCGTTTGCGTTGGGTATCGGGTCAGCCGTCGCTGCGACACCTGCCGCCCCCCCGATGGCCGCCTCCGCGCGGGCCCCTGCGGCCAGTGCCTGCCCCCCCCTGCTCCAGCACAGTTTTCCGCGGCTTCAGGACAACCAGCCCCAGGCCCTGTGCCAGTACAGCGGCAAGGTGGTGCTGGTGGTCAACACCGCCAGCTACTGCGGTTTCACCTCGCAGTTCGAGGGCCTAGAGGCGCTCAACGCCAAGTACGCGGCACGTGGCTTGGTGGTGCTGGGCTTTCCTTCCGGCGACTTCAAGCAGGAAGACGCCGACGCCCGTAAGACGGCCGAGGTCTGCTTCAATACCTACGGGGTGAAGTTCCCCATGTTCACCGACACCCGCGTGCGGGGCAGTCAGGCCCACCCGCTCTTTGCCGAGCTCGCCCGGGCTACGGGCTCGCAGCCGAGTTGGAACTTCAACAAGTACCTGGTGGGTCGTGATGGCCGGCCCATTGCGCACTTTGGCAGCATGACGGCGCCCGACAACCGCAAGTTCACCGCCGCCATCGAGGCCGCGCTCGCAGCGCGTTGAGAGCTGGGCCAGCCGGCCTCAGGTGCCGCGGCTGGTCAAGACCTTCAGCCGGATCGCCTCCACCGCCATCCCGCGTTGACGCAGGTGGGTCTGCAGTGTGGGCAGCATCTGTCGCAGCTTGGCCGCTGCGGCGCTGCTCTTGACCAGCAGGCACCAGTCGCCCCCCTCCAACGGACCGGCCTCCACCTGGCTCGCCAGTGCGCCAGGCAAAAGCGGGCGCACCGCCGCCAGGCGCTGGGTCGAAGCCTCGGCCCTGGCCGCCAGGGTGGCCAGTTGCGGCGAGGCTTCGGCAGCCTGAAGCACGCTCAAGGCCTGGCGCAGGCGGGGGGTTTCGGGATTCATGGTGACCAGCATATCCCGAACCGGCGTGCGCCCATCGTGTCAGGCGCTGCCGAGGGCCCCCACCGGGCTAAAATGCCGTGTTTGTCCGCACTGCCATGCAGGCAGCGCCGCGCACTGGGTTCTCGTGCGGGTATCCGCGCTGATGCGGCGTCCCGCGCAAAACTCACGGCAGCACTCGTGTTGACGAGTGTGGTCGGCGGGCTGTTTGCGGGCTTGTTCCGTCCGGGCTTTCCACTTCATGGCCAAAAACTTCTTCACTCAGATCTTCGGCTCGCGCAACGACCGGCTGCTCAAGCAGTACCGCAAGACGGTGGAGCGCATCAATGCCCTGGAGCCCGGCCTCGAGAAGCTCGACGACGAGGCCCTGCGCGCCAAGACCGACGAGTTCCGCAAGCGTGTCGCCCAAGGGGAGTCACTCGACGCGCTCCTGCCCGAGGCCTTTGCAGTGGTGCGCGAGGGCTCCAAGCGCGCCATGAAGATGCGCCACTTCGACGTCCAGCTGCAGGGCGCGATGGCCCTGCACCAGGGCAAGATCGCCGAGATGCGCACCGGCGAGGGCAAGACCCTCACCGCTACCTTGGCCGTCTACCTCAATGCCCTGGCCGGGCAGGGCGTGCACGTGGTCACCGTCAACGACTACCTGGCCAATCGTGATGCCCAGTGGATGGGGCGCCTGTACAACTTCCTGGGTCTGTCGGTGGGTGTGAACCTGCCGCAGATGCCCCGCGAGCAGAAGCAGGCGGCCTACCGCGCCGACATCACTTACGGCACCAACAACGAGTTCGGCTTCGACTACCTGCGTGACAACATGGTCTACGAGCCGGCCGACCGGGTGCAGCGGAGCCTTCAATACGCGATCGTCGACGAGGTGGACTCCATCCTGATCGACGAGGCCCGCACGCCGCTGATCATCAGCGGCCAGGCCGAGGACCAGACCGACCAGTACATCGCAATGAACCGGATCGCTCCGCGCTTGCAGCGTCAGGAGGGCGAGGCCGACCCCCGCACCGGCGAAGGTGTGACCAAGCCGGGCGACTACACGTTGGACGAAAAAGGCCGGCAGGTCTACCTCACCGAGCAGGGCCACGAGACCGCCGAGCGCATCCTCGCCGAGATGGGCCTGATCGACGCGGGCGCCAGCCTCTACGACCCGGCCAACATCACCTTGATGCACCACCTGTATGCGGCGCTTCGGGCCCATACCCTGTACTTCCGCGACCAGCACTATGTGGTGCAACAAGGGGAAAGTGGTCAGGCTGAGGTGGTCATCGTCGACGAGTTCACCGGCCGCCTGATGTCAGGCCGCCGCTGGAGCGACGGCCTGCACCAGGCCGTGGAAGCCAAGGAGGGGGTGCCGATCCAGGCCGAGAACCAGACCATGGCCTCGATCACCTTCCAGAACTACTTCCGCCTCTACGGCAAGCTGTCGGGCATGACCGGCACCGCCGACACCGAGGCCTACGAGTTCCAGGAGATCTACGGCCTCGAGACGGTGGTGGTCCCCCCCAACCGCCCGAGCAGCCGGGACGACCAGCTCGACCGCGTCTACAAGACGCCGCGCGAGAAGTACAACGCCGCCATCGACGACATCCGCGACTGCCACACCCGAGGCCAGCCGGTGCTGGTGGGCACCACCTCGATCGAGAACTCGGAGCTGATCTCCCAGCTTCTGACGCAGGCCAAGCTGCCGCACCAGGTGCTCAACGCCAAGCAGCACGCCCGCGAGGCCGACATCGTGGCCCAGGCCGGTCGGCCGGGCATGATCACCATCGCGACCAACATGGCTGGCCGCGGCACCGACATCGTGCTGGGCGGCAACGTGGAGAAGGCTGTTGAGGCGGTCGAGGGCGACGCCTCTCTCGACGCGGGCGCCAAGGCCGCTCGCTCCGCTGCGCTGCGAGAGCAGTGGCAGAAAGACCACCAAAGCGTGGTGGCCCAAGGCGGGCTGCGCATCATCGCCACCGAGCGTCACGAGTCGCGCCGCATTGACAACCAGCTGCGTGGCCGCTCGGGCCGCCAGGGCGATCCGGGCTCCTCGCGCTTCTTCCTGAGCTTGGACGATCCGCTGATGCGCATCTTTGCAGGCGACCGGGTCAAGTCCATCATGGACCGTCTCAAGATGCCCGAGGGCGAGGCCATTGAGGCGGGCATTGTCACCCGCAGCATCGAGAGCGCGCAGCGCAAGGTCGAGGCCCGCAACTTCGACATCCGCAAGCAGCTGCTCGAGTACGACGACGTCTCCAACGACCAGCGCAAGGTGATCTACCAGCAGCGCAATGACATCTTGGATGCGGCGGATCTTTCAGCCCAAATCGCTGCCCTGCGCGAAGGCTGCTTCACTGACCTGGTGCGCCAGCATGTGCCGGCCGAGTCGGTCGAAGAGCAGTGGGATGTGGCCGCGCTCGACAAGGTGCTGGCCGATGAATGGGGCATGCCGCTCGAGCTGTCAAAGCAGGTCGCGGAGTCCTCGGCGATCACCGACGAGGACATCACCGAGAAGGTCGTGGCTGCGGCCCATGCTGCCTTCGCCGCCAAGGTGGCCGAAGTGGGTGAGGCCAACTTCACCCAGTTTGAACGAATGGTGCTGCTGCAAAGCATTGACACCCACTGGCGCGAGCACTTGTCGGCGCTTGACTACCTGCGTCAGGGCATCCATCTGCGCGGCTACGCGCAAAAGCAGCCCAAGCAGGAGTACAAGCGCGAGGCCTTCGATCTCTTTGGCCAATTACTCGACTCGGTCAAGAATGAGGTCACCCGGATACTGATGACCGTGAAGGTGCAGTCCGGTGAGCAGCTGGAAAAGGCGACTGAGGCGCTGGAGGGCCGGGCCGAGCAGATCGCCAACATCACCTACTCCGCACCCACCGAGACCGGCGAGGTCGAGGTCACCACCGACGCGGCCACCTCAGCCGTCGCCGTGCCCCGGGTGGGCCGTAACGACGCTTGCCCCTGTGGCAGTGGCAAGAAGTACAAGCACTGTCACGGCGCGCTGAGCTAAGCGCCTGTTGGGCTGGGCCCGGTGACTGTTCTGTTGATAACAGCGCCGCGCCTCTGAGGCACGCGGTTGCGGCGTGCTTCGCCGCCCACAGGACTCGCTCGAATCTCGGTGTCCACCCGTGAGGGATGGCAGTCGAGACTGGTAGTCCTGCCAGGGCTGCTTGTAACCAAATTTTTTTCCCGAATTGAATGAGGGGGTGTTCCCGAACCTTAGGAGGCCTCCCATGAGCGAGCAGCTCAATATCCAGGCGCCGGCACGACCTGCCAGCCTTGGATTGGCAGTGTCCGGTGGTATCCCCACCCGGGTCCTGCCCCTGCAGTCCCTTGCCCCGCGCAGTGCGGGTCCACAGTCAGCCGGTCTGCTCGGTGCAGTTCCCCACCCTGGCCTCTCCGAGGCCCTGCGCGCGCGCATTGCGCGAGATTTCATGCCCCGCTGGACCCACGAGTGGGGTGGGCGCTTCTTTGCCGAGGGGCGTGTGCCAGGCCCCCAGGCGGTACGTCTAGACGGCAACGACTACCTGTCAATCGCTGGCCATCCCAAGATCGTCTCCGCCCAGATCGACGCCCTGCGTCGGCACGCCAGCTTCATGGTCCAGTCTGGCATCTTCCAGAAAACCGATTCGCCGGGCCTGCGGCTGGAGGCGGATCTGGCGGCTTGGCTGCAGGCCCAGGGCGTGGTCCTCTGCCAGTCGGGCTATGCGGCCAACCTGGGTCTGCTGCAGGTGATCGCTGAGCCGGATACCCCGGTGTATATCGACGCCTTGGCGCATATGTCACTGTGGGAAGGCATTCGCGCCGCGCGTGCGCAGCCTCGGCCCTTCCGGCACAACCAGCCCGACCATCTGGCACGCTGCATCCGCGAGCATGGGCCGGGTGTGGTCGTGGTGGACGCTGTCTACAGCACGACCGGGGCTCTGTGCCCTCTGGAAGAAATGGTCCGTGTCGCTGAAGAGGGGGGCTGCATGATCGTGGTCGATGAGTCGCACTCGCTCGGCACGCATGGCCCACAGGGGCGCGGCCTGTGTGTCGGGCTGGGTCTGGCGCACCGGGTGCACTTCATCACCGCCAGCCTGGCCAAGGCATTTGCGGGGCGGGCGGGTTTCTTCACCGTCCCCGACGAGTTGCGGCCCTACCTGAGCCTCAACAGTTTCCCCAGTGTCTTCAGTTCCTGCCTCTTGCCCTACGAGGTGATTGGTCTGCAGGAGACGCTCGCCGTGGTGCAGGCTTCAGACGACGCTCGGCTTCGTTTACGGCAAATCACCCTTCGCCTGCGCCGCCACCTCACCCTCTTGGGCTACCCGGTGGGGCAGGGCACCGAGCAGATCATTGCCCTGGAGACCGGCCGTGAAGCCGACACGCTGGCGCTACGTGACGCGCTTGAGGCGCAGGATATCTTTGGCGCCATGTTCTGTGCCCCGGCCACTGCGCGGGATCGGGCCATGGTGCGCCTGACCCTGACCGCGGGCCTCACGGACTCTGAGATCACGCGGGTGGAGTCCGTGCTGGCCGCCATGGCGCCTGAACTGCGCCCCTGGGATTGGCCGGCCGCCCGGCGCCAGCGCGCAGCGGAGGTCCGGGCGTCCGCGCTTGGGTCGGGTCTGGGGCGCGATCAGAGCGCCGTCGCCATGCCCCAGGCGGTGAATCCGAAGGCGGTGATGCCTGAGCCAGCTATGCCCGAGCCAGCGTTACGCTAGTCGCCCAAGCCCTGGATGCGGCGCGCGCCCTGCGCTGCGAGCCAGGATCGGTAGCCTTGTATTGGCTCTGGCAAGGCCTCTGTCGGTAAGGGAAACAGGGCTGCCAGTAGTTGGCCGCCCTCGTCGAGCGTAAAGGCCTGCTGGAACGGGCCCGGACCGTTCAAACCCAGGCTCTGGTGAACCTCCGGCGCCACGAGCACATCGCCCTGCTCCAAGAGCCCCCGATAGTCCCCTGGTAAGCCGCTCTCGGGCGCTGTGGTGAGCTCATGCACCCGCTGTGGCAGCGCCTCGCGCGCTTGCAGTTGCAGCCAGCTGGCACGGCCCTCGGCGTCCAGGCCCAGCACGCCAAAGGGGTCTCCGCACACCACATACTCCACCCACTCCCGGTCCATCAGCGCCTTGAGCGCGCGACCCGCACCGCCTTGGCGGAGCAGGGCCATCTGTTGCGGCCGCAGCGTGGCGCGCCAGATAGCGTCGTGCCGGTCGTGGCAATGGTCGGCCAGGCGCTCCAGGCTTCGCGCAAGCAGGCTGGCCATCTCGGCGGACTGTTTGGCGATGTACTGGTCGATCAGGCCGTGATTGAAGGCGTCGACCGCCACTCGCTCATCGGCCTGCCCCGTGAGTAGCACGCGCGCGCCTGGCCAGCCGGTGCGCAGCTGGCCGAACACTTCGAGTCCGCTCAGCCCCGGCATCATGTGGTCACTGACCCCGACATGCGTCAGACCATACCGTTGGGAATGCCGCGCCCAGTAGCGGAGCATCTGTGGGATGAGAGGGCGCCCCTGGCGCCAGAGGTCGACCACGGTCTCCTGTCGGTAGCAGTCGGCGGCCCAGTCCTTTTGCTCCTCCCGCATATGTTGCAAGCAGCCATGCGGCCGCAGGAAGAGGCGCACATGGCGCTCGGGCGGCAGCAGCAAGGCCATCAGGTCGAGGTAATCAGGGTCGTCGTCGAGCAGGAAGATGCTGCCGGGGCGTCGGAACAGGTGAAAGCTCATATGACTTTGTTCGGCGTGCTGGGGCGCATCTGGGTCGCCCGAGACTTCGCTGCGGTTGATTTGCGGGAGGCGGCCGAGACCGGCAGCTCGATGATGAAGGTGGCGCCTTCTCCGAGCGCCGACTCGACCCGCAGGCGGCCGCCGCCTCGGTGAACCACCCGCTGGCAAAAGGCCAGGCCCAGGCCGTGTCCGCTGGCATGGTGGCTGGAGACGAAGGGCTGGAACAGGCGCGCCTGCAGATGCGGTGGGATGCCAATGCCGCGGTCGATGACCCGTATGCGGCCCCAGCGCGGGGAGGTTTGCTCAATTTCCACCCGCAGGTCGCCAGGCACAGGGCCTTCTGGCAGGCTGGCCAGGGCGCGCAACGCGTTGCGCAGGAGGTTGTCTACGACCTGGAGGAACAGGCTGCGCACAGTGTCGAATTCGAAGTCGCTGTGCACCACCAACTCGACACATTGGCGCTCACGTTCATGGCGGAAGGGGTGTGACGCCATGGCTTCCCGCAGCAGGCAGGCGGCGCTCACACTCTCGGTGGCTGGTGGCAGCCGGAGCAGGCGTGCATTGGTGATTTGGGTGTCGATTTGCCGGTGCATATTGCGCACCAGGTTGAGTAGCCGATGGGCCAGGTGTTCGACCTGCTCACGGCGCAGGGGCGTTGCGGTGCGGGCCTCCTGCCGCATGGCCTCACCGATGAGATTCATCGTGGCCAGCGGGGTGCGCAGCTCATGGGCCATGATGCCCATGGTGTCCAACGCCTGCTTGAGTTGTTCCCGCCGCAGGTTCGAGGTGGACATGCCGAGCATCAGCCCGGTGGCGGCGCAAAACACAAAGACCACCGCCTGCGCCTGGACGGCTTCGGTGGGCAGCGACAGCGTGTCGGGGCCGAACCCGGCGAACAGCATCCAGCCGGCCGGTAGCCCGGTCACGAGGCCCAGGCTCGCCAGCCGCCAGTCGGTCAGGTTGAGATAGATGAGCAGCATTGCCGCGGCGGAGGCAAACCAGACCGCATTGCCGCCGTTGCACAGGTACATCCAGGTGAAGTAGACGGGCAAGGTGATCCAGAAGATCACCGACGTGACCAAGGTGGCGGTTCGTGTGGGCGGGCAATGAGAAAGGGCTGGTGTGACGATGAGCACCAGGCCGAGGCCGCTCATCGCGAGACGCTGCCAGGGGTCGTCATAGGGCTGGGGCGTCCAGCGCGTCCACAGAAGGTGGAACAGGGGGTGCCCTACCGCTGTGAAAAGGCCGAGTGCCCGTACCCGGCGGGGCAGTGGGCTCTGCAGCGGGTCGAACAGCGGCGCCAGCAGGGTTTCACCCCACGAGGAGAACCATGAGGAGACCCTCGACGCGAACCATGCAGCAGCCCGGCCAATGGCCCATGAAGCCGGGATACCTGACCACCCCTGTCGCCAGGACCTGGCCGTCGTGCGCGAGCGGGTTGATGCCATCGTTTGTAGTGCTATCGTTCTCATTTTCGAGGACGTACGACAAACACCATGGGAGATCCTGTTAACTTCTACAGCGTGTGCCTGGACGGCATCCTGAGCGACTGGCTGGCCACCTTGCGCGAATTTGCCGTCGAGGCGGTGGTTGTGCTCGGGCCCGACCCGCTGGGCGGCGCCGACGACCGCCAGGTCGTTTGTGTCCATCCGCCGATGGCGTCTGACACCGCCAGCGCGCTGGCGGCCAGCACTGATTTCAGCGGCGCCTGGCGCGACTCCGACGCACCCTTGGTGGCCTGGCAGCACATCGCCCGGGGCGCGGCCCTGCACGACACCGGCTGGCGCGGCCTGGCGCGCGCCCATGGCTTTCAGTCCATGGTTCGAGTGGAGTTTCCCTTGCCGGCACAGCGCTCCTTCGAATGCTTCATGTTCAGCCCGCGCGAGCTGATCGACCGCACCGAGGCAGCGCTGCTGGCCTGGTCGACCCTGAGCGTATGGCCCCTGGTACGCCGCTCCATCGCCGACGAACGCTCGGCGCTGAGCCCGCGTGAACGCCAATGCCTCTCGCTGGCCTTTGACGGCCACACCGCCCGGGAGAGCGCCTCGCGCCTGTCTTGCACCGAGCGAACGGTCAATTACCACCTGGCCAATGCCATGGCTAAGCTCAAGGTGGAGAACAAGCTGGCGGCAATCCAGCGTGCAAGCTGGATCGGTGCCATCTGATTGCTGCAGCTTCGGTCTCTGCTCCGGCGCTGGCCCTGGTCCTCAGCGCAGTGTGACAATGCCGGTTTTGCTGACCAACGGTTTTCCCGAAAGACCCGCATGCTGCTTGCCATCGACGTGGGGAACACGCGCCTGAAGTGGGCGCTCTATCCATACGCCCGTCCCGGTGCCCAGCCCCTTGCCCAGGGCGCCGAATTTCTCGAAAACATCGACAAGCTCGCGGAGGGCCCCTGGCGCGAGCTGCCGGCGCCCCGGCAGATGATCGGATGCACCGTAGCGGCCGACGCCATCAAGCAACGGGTCCAGGAGCAGATCGAAGAACTGTGGGATTTGGCGCCGCGCTGGGTCCATGCCAATGCGGCGGAGGCGGGGCTGGTCAACGGCTACGACCACCCTGCCCGCTTGGGGTCCGACCGCTGGGTCGCCATGATCGGCGGCTGGCATCGCATGCGTGCTGCTTGCGCCGAAGGTCCGGCTCGGCCGCTGGTGGTCGTCATGGTGGGTACCGCGGTCACCGTGGAGGCGGTCAGTCCCGAGGGCCACTTCCTGGGCGGCCTGATCCTTCCGGGGCACGGCATCATGCTGCGCGCGCTGGAGTCTGGCACCGCCGGCCTGCACGTGCCCACCGGCGAGGTGCGGCCCTTTCCCACCAATACCAGCGACGCGCTCACCAGCGGCGGCACCTATGCGATCGCCGGCGCCATCGAGCGCATGGTGATGCACCAGCGCCAGCAGTTCGGGTTGGAGCCCCTGTGCTACATGACTGGCGGCGCGGGCTGGAAGATGGCGCCGCATCTGACCATGCCTTTTGAGTTGGTCGACAGCCTCATCTTCGACGGCCTTTTGCAGGTGGCCCAAGCGCGGGCATTGCTACCGGCTTGAGTCGGCTCTCCAGCCGTAGGGTGTCAGCCGAGCGTGCGCTCCAGGCTTCAGAGGGTGCGCCCCAGGCTTCAGAGGGTGCGCCGAGCCTGCGCCTCAGGCTGTGCGCCGGGTCAGTGCCTCAGGCCGCCGGGCGGGCGAACCAAGCCTCGGCCAGCCGCACCCAGTAGGTGGCGCCGAGGGGGATCAGGTCGTCGTTGAAGTCGTAGCTCGTGTTGTGCAGCATGCAGGGCCCGCCGCCATGGCCGATCTCCCGGTGGGCGCCGTCGCCGTTGCCAATGAAGCAATAGGCGCCCGGCTTGGCCTGCAGCATGTAGGCGAAGTCTTCTGCGCCCATAGTGGGTTCTTGGACTTGCACATTGTCTGCGCCGACGATGTCGGCCATCACCTCGCGCGCGAAGTTGGCCTCGTGTACAGCGTTGATCGTTGGCGGGTAGTTGCGCTCGAAGGCGAATTCGCAGACGCAGTCATGGGCGGCGCACAGATGCTCGGCAATCTGGCGCATTCGCCGCTCGATCAGGTCCAGCACCGGTGTGGTGAAGGTGCGCACCGTGCCCTGGATCTCGCAGTTGTCCGGTACCACGTTGGTGGCCTCGCCGGCGTGGATCATGGTCACCGAGATCACCGCCGTGTCGATCGGCTTTTTGTTACGGGTGATGATGGTCTGGAAGGCCTGCACCATCTGGCAGGCCACGGGAACGGGATCGATCGTGTTGTGCGGCAGCGCCGCATGGCCACTTTTGCCCCGAATGGTGATCTTGAATTCGTTGGACGAAGCCATGACCGGACCGGGGCTGGCCGCGAAGCTGCCCACGGGTGCGCCTGGCCAGTTGTGCATGCCGAACACCGCCTCCATCGGAAACTGCTCGAACAGGCCGTCCTTGATCATCTCCCGGGCGCCGCCCCCGCCCTCTTCGGCCGGCTGGAAGATCAGGTAGACGGTGCCGTCGAACGGGCGGTTGCGCGCCAAGTGCTGGCCCGCGGCGAGCAGCATCGCGGTATGGCCATCGTGGCCGCAGGCGTGCATCTTCCCCGGATGGCGGCTGGCATGCGCGAAGGTGTTGAACTCCTGCATCGGCAGGGCATCCATGTCGGCCCGCAGGCCGATGGCGCGCGGCGAGTCGCCCCCTTTGACAATCCCCACCACGCCGGTGCGGCCCAGGCCGCGGTGGATGGGAATGCCCCACTCGGTGAGCCGCGCGGCCACCAGGTCGGCGGTGCGGTGCTCCTCGTAGCAAAGCTCAGGATGGGCGTGCAGGTCGCGGCGGAGGGCAGCGATGCCGGCCGACTGGGTGACGAGAGAGTCGATCAGTTTCATGGCGGGTCAGGCTCCACCGGCATCGGCGCAGCAGACCCCAGGCCCGCCCCGGCGCCGGCGCCGGTCAAGTTCCCAGTCTAGCGGGGGATGTGCCGGCGGTCGACGGCTGGTCCAAAATCCCCTCATGGCCAACTCCCTTGCCGCCCCTGGCGCCTTGCCCCTGCCGCATACCGGACCTACTGCCTTGTCCGGTACCGCTGCCTCGCCTGCCGATTTCCGCCCGGGCGCGAGCAGCACCGTGCGGGGCGCCTGCCCGCATGACTGCCCCGACACCTGTGCCCTGGTGACCACCGTCGAGGGCGGCCGTGCCGTGCGGGTCCAGGGCAACCCAGACCACCCAATGACCGAGGGCGTGCTCTGCACCAAGGTGTCCCGCTACACCGAGCGCACCTATCACGCTGAGCGTGTGCTCACCCCGCTGCGCCGGGTGGGCCCCAAGGGCGCGGGTCGCTTCATTCCCTGCAGTTGGGAGGACGCGCTCACCGACATCGCCGCCCGGCTGGCGGGCATCGCGGCCCGTGACCCGCAGGCCATCGTCCCGTACAGCTACGCCGGCACCATGGGCCTGGTGCAGGGCGAGGCCATGGCGGCCCGATTTTTCAACAAGCTGGGCGCTTCCCTCCTTGATCGCACCATCTGCGCATCCGCAGGCGGTGAGGGTTTGGTCACCACGCTCGGCGGCAGGGTTGGCATGCGAATGGAGCAATTCGCCCATTCGAAGCTGATCCTCATCTGGGGAAGCAATTCGATCGCCAGCAACCTGCATTTCTGGCGCCTGGCGCAAGAGGCCAAGCGCCAGGGCGCGCGCCTGGTCTGCATCGACCCCCGCCGCACCGAGACCGCCGAGAAGTGCCATGAGCACATCGCACTTTTGCCCGGTACCGACGCCGCGCTTGCCCTGGCTCTGATGCACGAGCTGGTGGTCAACGACTGGCTGGACCACGACTACATTGCCCGCCACACCCTGGGTTTCGAGCCGCTACGCGAGCGGGCGCTGCAATGGCCTCCCGAGCGCGCGGCCGAGGTCTGCGGGGTACCGGCCGAACAGATTCGGCGCCTCGCCCGCGACTACGCCCACACCCGGCCGGCAGCCATTCGCCTGAACTACGGCATGCAGCGCGCCCGTGGCGGCGGGAACGCGGTGCGGGCCGTGGCCTGCCTGCCGGCGCTGGTGGGCGCCTGGCGGCATCCGGCCGGCGGCCTGCTGCTGTCCAACTCTGGACGTTTTCCGGTGCGCAGCGAGGCCCTGCAGCGCCCCGACCTCCTGGCGGGGCGTCGGCCGCGCACGATCAATATGAGCACCATCGGCGATGACCTGTTGCGCGAGGCCTCAGCGGACTTCGGTCCGCGAATCGAGGCTCTGGTGGTCTACAACAGCAACCCGGTCGCGGTCGCGCCCCAGTCCTCAAAGGTCGCGCGGGGTTTTGCCCGCGAAGACCTGTTCACCGTGGTGCTCGAGCATTTCCTCACCGACACCGCTGACCACGCCGATTACGTGTTGCCCGCCACCACCCAGTTGGAGCACTGGGACATTCATCTGTCCTACGGTCATACCGACGTCTTGCTCAATCGGCCAGCCATCGCGCCGGTCGGGCAGGCCCTGCCGAATTCCGAAATCTTCCGCCGGCTGGCCCACGCCATGGGCTGGGCCGACCCCTACTTCGGCGAGGACGACGAGTCGCTCTGCCGTGCAGCTTATGGCGAGGCGGTGGACTGGCAGCGCTTGATGGCGCAAGGGTTCGCAGCGCTCTCAGTGCCCCAGGCGCCATTTGCGGAAGGGGGCTTTCCAACCCCCTCGGGCCGCTGCGAGTTCTACAGCCAACGCCTGGCGGCCCAGGGCCTGGACGGCCTGCCCGATTGGCTTCCCAACCATGAGCCTGCCGGCAGCGACCTGCGACATCCCTTGGCCATGATCTCGCCGCCGGCGCGCAACTTCCTCAATTCGACGTTCGTCAATGTGAAGAGTCTGCGTGACATCGAGGGGCGGCCCTTGCTGGAGATCCACCCACAGGACGCAGCCCCGCGCGGCATCGACAGCGGGACCCTGGTGCGGGTGTTCAACGAGCGCGGCGAGTACCACTGCGAGGCCGAGGTCAGCACGCGGGCGCGGCCCGGGGTGGTGCATGGTCTGGGGATCTGGTGGCGCAAGCTGGGCCCGCGCGGGACCAATGTGAACGAACTCACCAGCCAGAAGCTCACCGACCTGGGGCGGGCGCCGGTGTTCTACGACTGCCTGGTGCAGGTCGAGGCGGCTGGAGACGAGGCAGCGTCATGATGCGCGGCTGGACGACTGTCGGCAGGCGAGGACGCTTGACGGCGTCGGCGATCGCTCTGGTTGCGGGGCTGGCCGCCTGCGCCCATACGCCGCCTGGTGCGGAGCCGGTCGAGGCGCCGCTTGCCTATTACTGGCAGTCGGCAGAGGGGCACCTGCGCCTGCTGGCGGCCGCCCGGCCGGTCAACGATTGGCTGGTGGAGGAGGGCGCTCCCGCGCAGCTCAAGGCCCAGTTGCGGCTCGCCCAGCGACTGCGCGAATTCGCCAGCCAAGCGCTGGCACTCCCCGACAACGCCAGCTACACCCGGTACGCAGACCTGCGCCGGTCGGCGGCCTTGTGGAATCTGGTGGCTGCGCCGCCTCTGTCCCTGCAGCTGCGGACTTGGTGCCACCCAGTGACGGGCTGCGTTGGCTACCAGGGCTGGTTCGACGAGGCCAGGGCCGGCGAGGCGGCGGCCCGTCTTGCGGGCCGAGGGCTGGATGTAGCGGTCTACCCGGTCCCGGCCTATTCCACGCTCGGCTGGTCAAACTGGTTGGGCGGCGACCCGCTCCTCAACACCTTTGTCCAGGGCGGCGAGATCGAACTGGCCCGCCTTATCTTTCACGAACTGGCCCACCAGCTGTTCTATGTCAAGGACGACACCGCGTTCAACGAATCCTTTGCGACCGCAGTCGAGCGCTTGGGTCTCGCGCGTTGGCTGGCGGGTTCTGCCGACGAGCGCCTGCGCCAGGCCTATCACGAAGCCGAGCGACGACGACAGGCATTTCGGGCCCTCAAGCGTGAGACGCGAGAGCGTCTGGCGGATGTCTATGCCCAGACCGGGCTGTCCGACTCGGAGAGGCTCGGCCGCAAGGCCCAGGTACTCGCGGACTTGCGCGGAGCCTATCGGCAGCTTCGTGCGGGCTGGGGCCTCGATCCGGCGCGGGTTTTTCCCGCCGACCGTTGGGTGGAAGAGGCCAACAACGCCAGCCTGGCCGCCGAGGGTGCCTATGACCAATGGGTGCCAGCGTTTGAGGCGCTGTTCGCGCGCGAGGTCGGTGGCGGTACCGACTGGCGGCCGTTCTACGCCGCTGTGCGCCGGCTGGCCGACCTGCCAGTGCCGGCGCGCCGCGATGCGCTGGAGGCCTTGCTCAGGACAGGGAGTCGATGAGGTCCACGTACTGCTGCATCGCGTCTTCCTGCGGCAGGCCGTTGAGCTTGTTCCACGCGTCCCATTTGGCGCGGCCCACCAGGTCGCCAAATCCCGGCTTGTCGCCGGTGACATCGCCTTCGGTGGCCTGCTTGTAGAGGGCGTAGATCTGCAGCAGGGTGCTGTTGTCGGGCCGCTGCGAAATGTTGCGGCTGTTGGAAACTGCGGCCTGGAAGCGGCTACTGAGGTCAGACATGGGGGTGACGCACGGCGTGGAAGGAGTGCGCCAGTATCGTGCATCAGCGGTTCCCGTGGCGCGTCGCCCATCCTTGAGCCTACGCGCTGCGGTCCTTGTGTTCCTTGACAGTTCCGGGGCTGGCCAATGGGTGATTTGTGCCTTAATAGCGGGCGATGCCGCCCCCTTGGGAGAGCGGTATGTGGAGTCCGTATCGGGATCCGTTTTGGGGCGTGCAGTGCAGTGTGTTTGCGCGTTGCACGGCTTGAATTTTCTGGAGGTGAGCCTCTGTGGGGATAGGCGTCTATGGGTGAACAGGCAGTATCGGCAGCGTGGATCGCGGGCGTTGTGGCGTTTGCCACCAGCCTGCTGATCGTGCTCACCCGTCACTGGCATGGCCGCTTCACTCTGGACGGCACCCAGGGCGTGCAGAAATTTCATGCTGCGCCCACGCCGCGCATCGGAGGCCTCGCGGTCGTCCTGGGCTTGGTGATTTCCCTCAACGTTCTGGCGCCGGCGGTCGCACAGATCCTGGGTGCGCTTCTGCTCTGCGCGGTCCCTGCTTTTTTCTCCGGCTTGGGCGAGGACCTCACCCGCCGCGTCAGCGTCCGCACCCGCCTGCTGGCCACACTGGCCAGTGGCGCGCTGGCCTGGTGGCTGGCCGATGCCGCGCTGCGCCGGCTGGACATCCCCGTGCTCGACTCTTGGCTGGCCTGGGCACCTGTTTCCCTGCTCTTCACCGCGTTTGCGGTCGGGGGTGTCGCCAACGCCATCAATATCGTTGACGGCTTCAACGGACTGGCCGCCGGCATCGTGCTCATCGCACTGGCGGGCCTGGGTCTGCTGGCCCAGGGAGCTGGCGACACCGCAGTCGCCTCGGTATGCCTGGTTGTTGGCGCAGCAGTCCTCGGCTTTGCGCTGGTCAACTTTCCTCTGGGCAAGATCTTCCTTGGCGATGGCGGTGCGTACCTGCTCGGGTATCTCCTGGCGGCGCTGGCGGTCCTGGTCAGCACGCGCAACCCCCAAATCTCACCCTGGGCCGCCCTCATGGCCTGCGCCTATCCCATCTTGGAGGTCGCTTTCAGCGTGGTGCGGCGCATCCGCAGACAGCATCCGGCCGGTCATCCAGACCGCCTGCACCTTCACAGCCTGATCAACCGGCGGATCATTCGCAAGCGCTTTGCGCCCCTGTCGGCCACCCTCCAGAATTCCGCCGTTTCGCCCATCGTCTGGGGGCTGGCAGCGGCCCCTGCCGCCTGCGGGCTCCTGTTTCGGGACAGTACCCCGCGCCTGATGACGGCGACGCTGCTCTTTGCCTTGCTCTACGCGATCGCTTATCTGCGGCTGGTTCGCTTCTCATGGTCCTGGCGTGCACGCCGCCCAGTTCTGCCTGGCGCAGTGAGCAGCCGCTGAGCGCACACCATGACTGCCCGCCCGACTGACCCCGGCATTCACGGCTTGGCCGTGGCCGCCGTTGATGGCGGCTTCGATGGCAACCGCGCTCGAGATGCCGATCGCGATTCCGCTCGCGATGCCGATCCCGCTGCTGATCCCGCTGCTGATCCCGAATTGGGCCTAGCAGACCTGCTCCTGGTCCTCGCAGAGAACGCCCGCTTGCTCGTGATCGGCCCCGTGCTTGCGGCGCTGGTCGCTCTGGCCCTTGGCAGCCTGCTTCCCCAGCGCTGGGAGAGCGTCACCCTTTTGCGGGGCGCCTCGCCGACGCTGGTCACGGTGGTCACGAGTCCGGCGGTCCTGCTACCGGTGGCCCGCGCCCAGGGGCTGGCGGCGGGCCAGTCCACTGATGAGGCGGTCGAGAAGCTGCGCGGCCGCATCAAGGCGAGCTTCAACCCCAAGGATCTGGTGCTCACGCTGGCCGTTGTCGGCGATTCGCCTCTGGCGGCCCAGGCCCTCGGCCTTCGTATCTTCGAGCAGCTCAAAATTGCCTCGGCACCCGCAGGCTCCGAGAAGGCGCGTTTCGAGACCCAAATGGCCGACATCAACCGCCGCGAAGAGCAGATCGACGGCCCGATTGCGGCGCTCTCGGCCCGCCTGCGTGATACGCCACCTGCCGTTGCATCGGAACTCTCCCGCAGCTTCGGCCAGCTGATTTCAACGGCCCACCAGCTCAACTCCGATCGCATGGCAATCGCCAAGCAGCTGGCTGGCGTCGACGAGTCCCATCTGCTGCAGGCGCCCTCCCTGCCGGATCGGGCGCAGGGCCGCAAGCTCGCGCTGGTGGCTCTGGCCGCCGCACTGGGCGTTTTTTGCCTGCTGCTGGTCGTGGCCTTTTTTCGCCTTGCGCTGCGCGCAGCAGAGGGCGACCCCGCGTCAGCGCCCAAGCTGCTTCTGGCGCGTGAAGCCTGGCGCCGCGCCATCGGGCGGGAGGGGGCCGCGCCTGGCAGGCGTAGGCCGACTGGGCCTCGAGCGCGCCCGCGCTGAACCTGGTAGCTCATAGGCGAGCCAGCCAGATCCCGGCAGGCAAAGCGGCTCAATGGCGCCACCTCAGCGGATCTCTCCCCAGCGTGATCTCCCGTTTTGATCTCCCGCCGCCTGCCGCTCCAACTGCGCCGCGCCCGACTAGACTCCTGTTTTTTAACGTCCGGATTCCCGCATCCCATGAGCTCCGTCGACCTCCTCGTTCGCGCCCAGCCCTTCATCCAGCGCTTGCAGGGCAAGACCCTCGTCATCAAGTACGGCGGCAATGCCATGGCCGACCCGGCCCTGCAGCGCGCCTTTGCCGAGGACGTTGTTTTTCTCCAGATGGTGGGTATCCGGCCGGTGGTGGTTCACGGCGGGGGGCCGCAGATCGAAAAAGGCCTCGAGAAAATCGGTAAGAAGGGGCACTTCATCCAGGGCATGCGGGTCACCGACACCGAGACGATGCAGGTCGTCCAGTGGGTGCTGGCCGGCGAGGTTCAGCAGGAGATCGTGGGGCTCATTCTTCAGGCCGGCGCCCGAGCGGTCGGTCTGGCCGGGCCCGACGGTGGCTTGATCCGGGCCCGCAAGCTGCAACTGCCCGACGCGCAGGACCCGACCCTGCTGCACGACATCGGCCAAGTGGGTGATATCACCTCAATGGACACCGACATCATCCGCTCGCTCCAGAGCGCGGGCCTCATCCCTGTGGTTAGCCCCATCGGCTTCGGTGAGGCGGGCGAGATCTACAACATCAACGCCGACGTCGTCGCTTCCCGCCTGGCCACCGAGCTGCAGGCCGACAAACTGCTTCTTCTGACCAACATCGCCGGGGTGATGGACAAGGCCGGCCAGCTCCTGCCCGAGCTGAGCTCGCAGCGCATCGACGCCCTGTGCGCCGATGGCACCATTTCGGGCGGCATGATCCCCAAGATCGCTGGCGCTCTGGACGCGGCCAAGGCCGGCGTGGGCAATGTCCATATCATCGACGGGCGCGTTCCCCATGCCTTGCTGCTGGCGGTCCTGACCGACGAAGCTATCGGAACAGTGATCCGCTCCTAGAGGTTCGCGGGCTAGGGGTTTGTTCATCAAAATTAGCTCTTAATATCTATATAAAGCTCTTCCAATTAGTCTTTTCGTCTGATACCTTTAAGCCTCCTAATGCTGTAGGGGGATCAGGCGATGCGACTTTTGCTCGTGGAAGACGACGTGATGGTGGCCAGCGGCATCAAGCTGGGGCTCACTGGCGAGGGCTACGCGGTGGACTGGGTGGGCAGTGGGGAGCGGGCGGAGCAAGTGCTTCGGGCCGAAAGTTTCGACGCTGCCATCATTGACATCGGTCTGCCCAATATGGACGGGCTCGAATTGACCCGCAGGCTGCGCAAGCCGGACATGGCCAGTCACGGCATGCCGGTTCTCATACTCACCGCGCGCGACGCCCTCAATGACCGGGTGCAGGGCCTCGATCTGGGCGCTGACGACTACCTGGTCAAACCCTTTGAGCTTCCCGAGTTGCTGGCCCGGCTGCGGGCCTTGCTCCGGCGATCGCAGGCGGCAACGTCCTCGGTGCTCTCCTTCGGGCAGGTGGAGCTTGACACCGCCACCCGCCGGGCCGGTGCCCGCAAGGACCCCGACATCTTCGTTCCCATCGAGCTGGGGCCGCGCGAATGGACGGTGCTCGAGTACCTTCTGATGAACGCCCCCAAGCCCGCCAGCAAAGACAAGCTGCTGCAGGCCCTGACCGGCTGGGACAAGGAAATCACCCCGAATGCGGTTGAGGTCTACATCTCGCGGCTTCGCGCCAAGCTCGAGCCGCATGGCGTCGGCCTCAAGTCCATACGAGGCTTTGGCTATCGGCTGGAGGTGCGTGAGCCGTCAGTCCCGGCGCCTTCGGGAGCGATAGACGAAATGCCAGCACGGGATGCCACCGTGGCGGATACCTCCTTGGCGGTCCTGCCGACGCTGGGTGCGACTGGCGCAGGCGCCTAATCGCGGGTCTGCCCGCGTTCAGCGCCGTCACCGCAACGCCCGTCTATGCGGGAAATGTTCCTTTCCCTCAGGCGCCGGCTGCTCCATCGCCTGCTTGCGCCGCTCCTGGCCGAGCAGGCCGAGCACCAGCGCCGATTCATCGCCGACGCGGCGCACCAGTTGCGAACGCCGCTGGCCGGCTTGCAGTCCCAGGTAGAGGCCTGGGCCCAGGCGGCCCGGCGCATCGTGCCCCCTGGGGGCAGTGGCAGTCTGCTGGTCCCTGTCGACCAGGTCGACAAGCTTCGCAACGCCACCCGTCGCACCACACAACTGGCCAATCAGCTGCTGGCTCTCTCCCGCGCCGAGGCCCGAACCACCAGCGACCATCCGATGGAGCCTGTAGACCTTCGCGCACTGGCAGGGGGCGTCCTCGAAACCTACCTGGACCGGGCCGCTGCGCGACGCATCGACCTGGGAATGGCCCTGGAAGGCGATGGACCCGAGCCCGCCCGCGCCTGGGGTCAGGAGTGGTTGCTGAGGGAGCTCTTGGCCAACCTGGTGGACAACGCCATCAAGTACACCCCTGAAGGCGGCACCATCACCATTGGCGGCGGCCTGCGCCCGGGCGGCCCGGCCTGGCTTTCAGTCGAGGACGACGGCCCCGGTGTCCCGGAGGCGCTGCTGCCACGCCTCTTGGACCGCTTCTACCGGGTGCCCGGCAGCACCGGCGAGGGCACCGGCCTGGGCCTGGCCATCGTCGACGAAATTGCCCGGGTCCACCGCGGGCGGCTCCTCCTCGGTGCCGGCGCTGAAGGGCGCGGGCTGCGGGTGGTGATGGAATGGCCTGGCTCGCGGGCCCCTCTGGCCAGCGCCGAGCCCTGATGGGCAGCGAGACCTGTCCCCGCCCTACTCCAGGCGGCCTAGAGCCGAGGCCAAAAGATACGCAGGTGAGCGCGCACTCATGACCTTTGCCGCACCGGGACAACCCGTGGCGAGAGCGTCTTTTGCCTGTGCGAGAATGCCCGAAACCAACCGTCTGCCATGCCCGACGCCGAGTCCTCCCTGCCCTCTGACAACGACGCCCAGGCGCCGGCTGTTGCGCCTGCGCGCAAGCGCCCCAAGCCCGGTGAGCGGCGGGTCCAGATCCTTCAGGCGCTGGCCACCATGCTCGAGCAGCCGGGTGCCGAGCGCATCACCACCGCCGCGCTAGCAGCCAAGCTGTCGGTCAGCGAGGCAGCCCTTTATCGCCACTTCGCCAGCAAGGCGCAGATGTTCGAGGGGCTGATCGACTTCATCGAGGAGACAGTGTTCTCCTTGATCAACCAGATCCAGTCCCGGCAGCCTGGCGATGCCTTGCGCCAGACCGCTGGCATCGTCTCCGTCGTGGTGCAGTTCGCCGAGCGCAACCCGGGCATGACCCGCGTCATGGTAGGAGACGCCCTGGTCTTCGAGCACGAGCGGCTGCAGCAGCGCATGAACCAGTTCTTTGACAAGCTCGAGGCGGCCCTGCGCCAGTGCCTGCGCGAGGCCATGGAGGCCGCTGACACCGCCACGCCCACCGTCGACGCCCAGGTTCGGGCCTCCCTGCTTACCGCCTTCCTGCTCGGGCGCTTGCAGCGCTTTGCCCGCTCGGGCTACCGCAAGTCACCCTCCGAGCACCTCGACGCTTGCCTGGCCCGGATGCTCTGAGTCCGTAGGCCCTGCTCCCCGCGCGCGCCGGCACGCTCGGTCGCCCACCGCCAAGTTCCCGAGCAAAGCAGGCATCGAACCTGTGGGAACCATGGTAAAAATAGAACGACCGTTCGTTTTATTTCGTAGAGTCCGACGCCATGGCCGATCCCGTCCTGTCTGAACCCCCCCCAGCTGACACCGCCGAGTCCAGGCCTGGACGCAACCTGCACAAGGGCCAGCAGACCAAGGCCGCCATTCTCGATGCCGCGCTGGCGCTGGCTGGCCAGGTCGGCCTTGAAGGCCTCTCCATCGGTGCCCTGGCGGAGGTCGCCGGCATGAGCAAGTCCGGCGTCTTCGCGCATTTCGGCTCGCGCGAAGAACTTCAGATTTCGGTGGTGCGCGAGTACCACCGCCGTTTTGAAGACGAGGTGTTTTTTCCGGCGATGAAGGCCTCCCGCGGCCTGCCACGCCTGCGCCAGTTGTTCGCCAACTGGATCTTGCGCACCTCGATCGAGATCGACTCGGGCTGCATCTACATCAGCGGCGCGGTCGAGTTCGACGACCGGCCGGGCCCGGTGCGCGACGCCCTCGTGGAGTCGGTGCGCATCTGGCATGCGGCGGTACATCGCGCCATTGCCGGTGCCAAGCAGGCCGGTCATCTGAAGGCCCAGACGGACGAGGACCAGCTGCTGATGGAGATCCATGGCCTGATCCTGGCCCTGCACTACGAGGCGCGCTTCCTGCGCAACCCCGGCTGCATTCCCCGCGCCCATCACGGATTTGACAACCTGCTGCGCCAGCATCTGACCGACGCGGCATCCTGACCGTATCCCCCAATCTGTCCCATATTTCCCCGTTTCCAAGGAGATCCCCATGCCCAGCTACGTTCCGCCCCTGCGCGACATGCAGTTTGTTCTGCACGAGGTTTTGCAGGTCGCCGGCGAATTCAAGGCCCTGCCGGCCCATGCCGAGGTTGACGAGGGCACGGTCAACGCCATCCTGGAGGAGGGCGGTAAGTTCGCCAGCGAGGTGATCGCGCCCCTCAACCGCGTTGGCGACGAGGAGGGCTGCACGCTCGACCGCGCCACCCATGAAGTCACCACCCCCACCGGCTTCAAGGCGGCGTTTGCCAAGTACGTGGAAGGCGGCTGGCCCGCCCTCTCGGCCGACCCGGCCTACGGCGGCCAGGGTCTGCCGATCGTGCTGAACCAGTGCTTCTACGAAATGCTCAACAGCGCCAACCAGGCCTGGACCATGTACCCGGGCCTGACCCACGGCGCCTACGAGTGCCTGCACGCCCATGGCACGGAAGCGCAAAAGCAGATGTACCTGCCCAAGCTCACCAACGGCGAGTGGACCGGCACCATGTGCCTGACCGAGCCGCACTGTGGCACGGACCTGGGCATGCTGCGTACCAAGGCTGAGCCCCAGCCCGATGGCAGCTACCGCCTCACCGGCCAGAAGATTTTCATCTCCGCCGGGGAGCACGACTTTGTCTCCAACATCGTCCACCTGGTGCTGGCCCGCCTGCCCGACGCGCCGGCCGGCAGCAAGGGCATCAGCCTGTTCATCGTGCCCAAGTACCTGGTGAACCCCGACGGGTCGCTGGGCGCGCGCAACGGCATTTATTGCGGCGGCCTCGAACACAAGATGGGCATTCACGGCAATGCCACCGCCCAGATGGTGCTCGATGGCGCCGTCGGCACGCTGGTGGGTCAGCCGCACAAAGGCCTGGCGGCGATGTTCATCATGATGAACGCCGCCCGCATCGGCGTGGGCATGCAGTCCCTGGGCCTGACCGAAGTGGCCTACCAAAACGCCCTGGCCTACGCCAAAGACCGCCTGCAATCGCGCAGCCTGTCTGGCCCCAAGATGAAGGACAAGCCGGCCGACTCCATCCTGGTGCACCCCGACGTGCGCAAGATGATCCTCACCGCCAAGGCCTATGCCGAGGGTGGCCGCGCGCTCAACCTGTTTTGCGCGCTGTTGATCGACCGTGAGCTCAATCACCCCGACGAGAAGGTGCGCAAGGACGCCGCCGAGCTCGTGGCCCTGCTCACGCCCATCGTCAAGGCCTTCATCACCGATAACGGCCACATCGCCACCAACGCCTGCATGCAGGTCTTCGGCGGTCACGGCTTTATCAAGGAATGGGGCATGGAGCAGTTCGTGCGGGACAACCGTATCAACATGATCTACGAGGGCACCAACACCATCCAGTCGCTCGACCTGCTGGGGCGCAAGGTGCTGGGTAACCAGGGCGCCACGCTGAAAAAATTCGGCAAGCTGGTCGCGCAGTTGGTCGAGGAGGAAGGCGTCAACGAGAAGATGGCCGAGTTCATCAACCCGCTGGCCTACCTGGGCGACAAGATGACCAAGTTCACCACCGAGCTGGGTTTTCGCGCCTTCCAGATCCCGGATGAAGTGGGCGGCGCCGCCGTCGACGACCTCCGGGGGGCCGGCCACCTGGTGTTCGGCTACTTCTGGGCTCGCATGGCCCAGGTCGCTCTGCGCCAGATCGAGGCCGGCAACTCCGACCCCTTCTACAAGGCCAAGCTGCAGACGGCGCGCTTTTACTTCGCCCGCCTGTTCCCCGAGACGGCCAGCCTGATGCTCACTGCCCGCAGCGGGGTGAAGGTGCTACTCGACACCGAGGAAGCGCTGGCCTGAAGGGCCTCTTCCCCTCTGCGCATCATCGCCACCGACCCGAACCCAAGACGCCCTATTTGGAGACCTGTATGAACGCTCCCAACCGCTTCGCTCGCCTGCTCGCCGCTTTTTCGCTCGCCGCCACCGGCAGCGCCTGGGCCCAGATGACCCCGGTAGGCACCTGGCACAACATCGACGACAAGACCGGAGAGATCAAGTCCGAGATCCGCGTCTACGAGGCCGACGGGGGCGCTGTCCATGGTCGTGTCGAAAAGCTGCTTCGAAAAGACGCCAAGCCCGACAGCCGTTGCATGGACTGCGAAGGTGACCGCAAGGACAAGCTGATCGTCGGCCTGGAGATCATTCGCGGCGTCCGCAAGGTGGCCGGCAAGGACGTCTGGGAAGGCGGCAAGATTCTCGATCCGGAAAATGGTCGCGAATACAGCCTGCGCATTACCCCGATCGAGGGTGGTCGCAAGCTCGAGGTGCGTGGCTCTATCGCCTTTATTGGCCGCACCCAGACCTGGGTGCGGGTACCGTGACCCGGGCGGACAACATGAACCAGTTCCAGGTCAGGAAGGTCGCCGTGCTTGGCGCCGGGGTGATGGGGGCGCAAATTGCTGCTCACCTCGTGAATGTGAAAGTGCCGGTGGTCCTGTTTGACCTGCCGGCCAAGGACCAGGACGGGGGACGGACCCCGTCCGCCAAGTCCTCGAAGAACGGCATCGTCACCAAGGCGATCGAGGCCTTGAAGAAGCAGAAGCCCTCGCCCTTGGGCATAGCAGCCGACGCCGACCTGATTCAGGCAGCCAATTACGAAGAGCATCTCAAGCTCCTGAAGGACTGCGACCTGGTGATCGAGGCAATCGCCGAGCGCATGGACTGGAAGCTCGACCTCTACGCAAAAATAGCGCCGCACCTGGGCCCGCGCACCATCGTCGCCTCCAACACCTCGGGCCTGTCTATCCGCAAGATGGCCGAGGCCCTGCCCGAAGCCGTGCGCCCGCGCTTTTGCGGTATCCACTTTTTCAACCCCCCCCGGTACATGTATCTGGTGGAGTTGATTGCCACCCCGTCGACCGACGCCCAGGTGCTGGACGACCTGGAGACCTTTGTCACCAGCGGACTGGGCAAGGGCGTGGTGCGGGCCAAGGACTCGCCCAACTTCATCGCCAACCGGGTGGGCATTGCCGGCATGCTGGCCACCATGGCCGAGGCCGACCGCTACGGCCTGAGCTATGACGTGGTGGACGACCTCACGGGCAAAAAGATGGGTCGCGCCGGCAGCGGCACCTTCCGCACCGCCGACGTGGTGGGCCTGGACACCATGGCGCATGTGATCAAGACGCTGCAGGACAACTTCAGCGAAGCCTCTGATCCCTTCTACCCGAGCTTTGCCACGCCCAAGGTGCTGCAGACGCTGCTCGAAAAGGGCAACCTCGGCCAGAAAACACAGGCGGGTTTTTACAAGAAGGTCGGCCGCGACGTGCTGCGCTTCGACGCAGCGCAGGGCGACTACGTCCCCGCCGGCCAGAAGTGCGACGAGGTCTACGCCCGCATGCTCAAAAAGCCTGCGGCCGAACGCCTGGCCCTGCTTCGCAAGGCCGAAGGGCCGCAAGGCCGCTTTCTCTGGGCCCTGCTTCGTAACGGCTTTCATTACGCCGCGGTGCACCTGGGCGGCATTGCCGACACCGCTCGTGACCTCGACCTCGCGCTGCGCTGGGGCTTTGGCATGAAGCAGGGGCCTTTCGAACTCTGGCAGGAGGCGGGCTGGTTGCAGGTGGCGCGTTGGGTGCAAGAAGACATCGACGCGGGCCTCGCCCTGTCGAAGGCGCCGCTGCCGAAATGGGTGTTCGAAGGCCCGGTGGCCGAGGCTGGTGGTGTGCACACGCCGCAAGGCTCCTTCAATCCCACGACAGGACGCTTCGAGCCGCCGCGCCGCCTGCCGGTACACGCGCGCCAGCTGTTCCCCGAGTCGGTCCTGGGTAGCGAGGCGCAGGGCTTCGAGACCGCGGGCCGCAGCCTGCACGAGGACAAGAACATCCGCCTCTGGACGCTGGACGAGGAGGTGCTCATCACCTCGCTCAAGACCAAGATGCACGTCATCAGCCCCGAAGTGGCCGAAGGCCTGCAGAAGGCGGTGACGCTGGCCGAACAGCAGTTCAAGGCCCTGGTGATCTGGTCTGGCGACGAGCCCTTTTCTGCCGGTGCCGACCTGGAGTCCATGCTGCCCGCCTTCATGGCGGTGGGCGTGGCCGCGATCGAGGACGCCGAGGGCTTCTTGCAGCAAACGATGCTGCGCATTCGCTACGCCGGTGTGCCGGTGGTCAGTGCCATTCGTGGTCTGGCTCTGGGCGGTGGCTGCGAACTCGCCATCCACTCCGCACGTCGCGTCGCCGCAATGGAAAGCTACATCGGCCTGGTGGAGGTGGGCGTGGGTCTGGTGCCTGGCGCCGGCGGCCTGGCCTACATCGCCCGCCGTGCCGCCGAGAACATGGCGCTGTCGGCGCACAAGGACATCACGCCCTTCCTGACCGACGGTTTCGCCGCGGCCGCCATGGCCAAGGTGGGCACCAGCGCCATCGAATCACGCCAACTCGGCTACCTGCTCGACTCGGACCTGATCGTTCCCAACAAGGACGAACTGCTGTGGGTCGCCCTGCGTGAGGCGCGGGCCCTGGCCGACGGTGGCTGGCGCGCGCCGCACCGCAGGCCCTTCCCGGTCGGCGGTCGCGCGCTCAAGGCGACGCTCCAGGGCCAGTTGGTGAACATGCGCGACGGCGGTTTCATCAGCGCGCACGACTTTCGCATCGCCAGCCACATTGCCCATGTACTGACGGGTGGCGATGTGGACCCGGGCACCTTGGTCACCGAGGAATACCTCATGACCCTCGAGCGCCAGGCCTTTTGCGCCCTGGTCGCGCACCCGAAGACGCAGGAACGCATCCTGGGCCTGCTGTCCACCGGCAAGCCCCTTCGCAATTGAGCCATTGACGGAGTCCGCCATGAGCAAACAGATTCAGGACGCCTACATCGTCGCCGCCACCCGCACGCCCATTGGGCGCTCGCACCGGGGCTTTTTTCGCCAGACCCGTCCCGACGACCTGCTGGCCCATACCTTGCGCGCTGCCCTGGCCCAGGTCCCTGGGCTCGACCCGGCGGCGGTAGAGGACATCGTCTGCGGCTGCGCCATCCCCGAGGCCCAGCAGGGCCTGAACGTGGCGCGGGTCGCCGCCGTGCTGGCGGGGCTCCCGAAGTCGGTGGGCGGCGTCACCGTCAACCGCTTCTGCGCCTCGGGCCTGTCGGCGGTGCAGATGGCGGCCGACCGCATCCGGGTGGGAGAGGCCGAAGTGATGATCGCCGCTGGCGTCGAGAGCATGAGCATGGTGCCGATGATGGGCAATTCGCCCTCGCTTTCACCCGCCATCTTCAAGGACCCCGACGACCTTGAGGCCTACGGCATCGCTTACGGCATGGGCCTCACCGCCGAGAAGGTGGCGCAGCAGTGGAAGGTCTCCCGCGAAGCGCAGGACCAGTTTGCCTACCAGTCGCACATGCGCGCGCTTGCCGCGATGAAGGCCGGCGAGTTCGACGCCGAAATCACCCCAGTGACGGTGGAAGAGCGCAGCGTCGACCTGGCCAGCGCCAAGGTCACGGTCACCCCCCGCACCGTGAGCCTGGACGAGGGCGCTCGACCCGACACCACGCCCGAGGGCCTGGCGAAGCTCAAGACCGTGTTCGCCGCGCGCGGCAGCGTCACCGCCGGCAACAGCTCGCAGACGTCTGACGGCGCCGGCGCACTCATCTTGGCCAGCGAGTCTGCTGTCAAGCGCTTCGGCCTCACGCCGCTCGCCCGCTTCGTGAGTTACGCCAGCCGGGGCGTGCCGCCGCACATCATGGGCATCGGCCCGGTCGAGGCGATTCCCGCTGCGCTCAAGGCCGCGGGTCTCAAGCAAGACGCACTGGACTGGATCGAGCTCAATGAAGCCTTCGCTGCGCAGTCGCTGGCGGTGATGAACACACTCGGCCTCGACCCCGCCAAGGTCAACCCCATGGGCGGCGCCATCGCCCTGGGTCACCCCCTGGGCGCCACCGGCGCGATCCGCGCGGCCACGGTGGTCCATGCGCTGCGCCGTAAGAACCTGCGGTACGGCATGGTCACCATGTGCGTCGGCATGGGGCAGGGCGCAGCCGGTATCTTCGAGCGGGTCTGAAGCTGCGCGCTTGCGGCTGGCCCGGATATCCTTCACCTCAAACAAGCAGTCACGGAGAGACTTTCATGAGCGACATCCTCGTCCACACCGAAGCGGGTGTGTGCACCCTCACCTTCAACCGCCCCGAGCGCAAGAACTCCATCACCGCCGCCATGTACGCCACGCTCGCCGACGCGCTGGAAGCGGCGGCGGCGGACCCCGCTGTGCGCGTCGCTGTCTTCCAAGGCAGTGAAACCGTGTTTTCTGCTGGCAACGACATCGGCGACTTTTTGAACAACAAGCCCAGTGGCGAGGAAGCGCCGGTGTTTCGCTTCATGCGCGCCCAGGCCATGTTCCCGAAGCCCTTGCTGGCCGCGGTGTGCGGGCCGGCGGTGGGCATCGGCACCACGCTCCTGTTCCACTGCGACCTGGTCTACGCTGGCGACAACGCGGCTTTCTCCATGCCCTTCGTCAACCTGGGCCTGTGCGCCGAAAACGGCTCGAGCCTGCTGGCGCCGCGCTTGTTCGGCTACCAGCGCGCCGCCGAGGCGCTGCTGCTGGGCGAGCCCTTCATGGCCGAGGCGGCCCTGGAGGTCGGGCTGGTCAATCGTGTGGTGCCGCCTTCTGAAGCCAACGCCCTGGCCCAGGCTCAGGCGCGCAAGCTGGCGGCCAAGCCGCTGTCGGCATTGATCGAAACCAAGCGCCTGATGAAGCAGGGCGCCCAAGGCGAGGTGATGGCCCGCATCCGCGAAGAGGGTGAGAGCTTCCGTCGCATGCTGGCCGAACCGGCGGCGCGCGAGGCCTTCACCGCCTTCATGGAAAAACGCAAGCCCGATTTTTCCAAGGTCTGAGCGCTGGGCTCAGCGCGGGTCGGACGGCCCGCGGTCCGTCATCAGCTGCCAGGCCACCAGGAACATGGCGGCGATCACTGGCCCGATGACGAAGCCGTTGATGCCAAACACCGCGATACCGCCGATCGTGGCGACCAGAACCAGGTAGTCGGGCAGCCCGGTGTCCTTGCCCACCAGGATCGGGCGCAGCAGGTTGTCTACCAGACCGATCACGCCCACGCCCCAGACGGTGAGGCCAATGGCCGCCGCCACCTGTCCGGTGACCAGCATGTAGACCGCCACCGGTCCCCAGACCAGGGCCGCCCCCACCGCTGGCAGCAGGGACAGTAGCGCCATCAGCGTGCCCCAGAGCAGGGCGGCTGGCAGGCCCAAGAACGCGAAGGCGATGCCGCCCAGCAGACCCTGCACCAGCGAGATGACGATGTTGCCCTTGACCGTCGCACGCACCACGGTGACGAACTGCCCGAGCAGGCGCTCGGTGTGCCGCGGATCGAGCGGGATCGAGCGCGCGATTCGGTCGGACAGGTCTCGCCCGTCGCGCAGCAGGAAGAACAGCAGGTACACCATGATCGCCAGCGCCACGAGGAAGTCCAGCGTGTTCTGGCCGAGCCCGAGCAAGTGGGTGGTGATGAACTGGCCGCTGCCCGCCAGCAGCGCGGTGAGCTGGGCCTGCAGCGCCTCGAGGTTGACGATGCCCAGCCGATTGAGAATGGCCCGCGCCCAGCTTGGCAGCATGTCGACCATCTGCTGCAGGTAGACCGCGAAATTGAGCTCACCGCTACGCACCCGCTGCACTGCGGTGGCCGCTTCCTGGACCACCGCAATACCTACCAGCACCAGCGGCAAGATGACGATGGCCACGATCAGGCCCAAGGTGAGCAGCGCGGCGACGGTCGGGCGCGAGCCGACCTGCAGGCGGACCCGGGCGTGCAGTGGCTCAAAGACGATGGCGATGAACACCGCCCACAGCACCGCGCCGAGGAAGGGCAACAGAATCAGGGCAAAGCCGGCACCCAGCAGGGCCACCAGCAGGGCCAGCATGCGGCCCTGGTTCGGGGGCTGGTGCGCGCTCATTGGTAGGCCTCCGGCGGCAGCGGTCGGGGGCGGCCGGCCTCGTCGATTGCCACATAGGTGAGAAAAGCCTCGGTCACCTTGGTCACGCGGCCGCCGTAGGCGTGCAGGCGTTCGGCGAAGACCTGCACCTTCACCGTGATGGAGGTACGCCCCACCTTGGTGATCACCGCGAAGAAGGACAGCAGGTCGCCCACCTTGACCGGCTGCTTGAAGACGAATTCGTTGACCGCCACCGTCGCCATGCGCCCGCCCACCTTGCGCGCCGGCAGCACCGCGCCGGCCATGTCGACCTGGGCCATCACCCAGCCGCCGAAGATGTCGCCATTGGCGTTGGTGTCCGAAGGCATGGGGATCACCTTGAGCACCAGCTCCTGGTCGGTCGGCATGGTTTCGGGGGGGGCATCGGACATGGGCACAATCTCCGCTCGGACCTCAGAGCGGACATTGTCTCCCATGCGCCACGCCGGCCACGCACAGCCCCTTCCTTCCCCCACCCTCCCGGGCGCCCCCCGAACCGACTGGGCGACCTTGCGCCGCCTGGCGCCCTACCTGTTGGAATACCGCTGGCGGGTACTGGCGGCGCTGGTGTTCATGGTGGGCGCCAAGCTGGCCAATGTGGGGGTGCCGGTCATCCTTAAGGAGATGGTCGACGCAATGACCCCGCGCCTGGGCCCGGCCACTTTGCCCCTGCTGGTGCCCGCCGGCCTGCTCTTGGCCTACGGGCTGCTGCGCCTGTCAACCTCCCTCTTCACCGAGCTGCGCGAGCTGGTTTTTGCCAAAGCCACCCACGGCGCGGCGCGCAGCATCGCCCTGCGCACCTTCGAGCACCTGCATGCGCTCAGCCTGCGCTTCCACCTGGAGCGCCAGACCGGTGGCATGACGCGCGACATCGAGCGCGGGGTGCGCGGCATCGAGTCGCTGATTTCCTATTCCCTCTACAGCGTGGTGCCCACCCTGATCGAGGTGGTGCTGGTGCTGTCGATCCTGGCGATCAAGTTCGACGTCTGGTTTGCCGGCATCACCGTGCTGGCGCTGGCCATCTACATCGTCTTCACTATCAGCATCACCGAGTGGCGCACCCAGTTCCGTCGCGAGGCCAACGAGTTCGACTCGGTCGCCCATACCCGGGCGGTGGACTCGCTTCTGAACTACGAAACCGTCAAGTACTTTAACAACGAGGGCTTTGAGGCCCGCCGCTACGACGAGAGCCTGGAACGCCTGCGCCGCTCGCGCCTGAAGTCGCAGACCACTCTGTCGCTGCTCAACACCGGCCAGCAGCTGATCATTGCCATCGCCCTGGTGGCCATGCTCTGGCGCGCGACCCAGGGCGTGGTCGAGGGCCGGATGACGCTGGGCGATCTGGTCATGATCAACGCCTTCATGATTCAGCTCTACATCCCGCTCAACTTCCTGGGGGTGCTTTACCGGGAGATCAAGCAGAGCCTGACCGACCTCGACCGCATGTTCACCCTGATGGACCGCGATCGCGAGGTTGCCGACGCGCCCGGGGCCCAGCCGCTGTCCGGTCTGGACCAGGCCAGCGTCACCTTCGACCGGGTGCGCTTTGCCTACGAGCCCTCACGCGAGATCCTGCACGAGGTAAGTTTCGAGATCCCGGCGGGCAAGACGGTGGCGGTGGTGGGGCCCTCGGGCTCGGGCAAGTCGACCCTGGCGCGCCTGCTTTACCGCTTTTATGACGTGCAGGCGGGCAGCATCCGCATCGGCGGCGAGGACATCCGCCAGGTCACCCAGGCCAGCGTGCGCCAGGCGATCGGCATCGTGCCCCAGGACACAGTGCTGTTCAACGACACCGTGGCCTACAACATCGCCTATGGGCGCCCCGGCGCCGGTCAGGACGAGGTCGAGACGGCGGCCCGTGCCGCCCACATCCACGACTTCATCGCTGGCACCCCCGAGGGCTACCAGACCCGTGTCGGCGAGCGCGGGCTCAAGCTTTCGGGCGGCGAGAAGCAGCGGGTGGCGATCGCTCGCACCCTGCTTAAGAACCCGCCCATCCTCATCTTCGACGAAGCCACCTCCGCGCTCGATTCGGCCAACGAGCGGGCGATCCAGGCCGAGCTGCAAAGCGTGGCCCGCAACAAGACCACCCTGGTCATCGCCCACCGCCTGTCCACCGTGGTGGACGCCCATGAAATTCTGGTGATGGACGCCGGCCGCATCGTCGAGCGCGGCAACCATGCCGAGTTACTCGCCCGGGGCGGCCGCTACGCCGGCATGTGGGCGCTGCAGCAAGAGCGCGAGGACGTGCCGGGCTGATCGGCCGCCGGGGCGTCGCCCCTGTTCGGGCGCCCGTCGCCCTCCCATAATCAGGCCCATGGAAACCAAGTGGCTCGAGGACTTCGTGAGCCTGGCCGAGACCCGCAGCTTCAGTCGGTCCGCCCAGCTGCGCCATGTCACCCAGCCGGCCTTTTCCCGCCGCATCCAGGCGCTGGAGGCCTGGGCCGGCTGTGATCTGGTCGACCGCAGCACCTACCCGACCCGGCTCACCCCGGCGGGCCAAACCCTGTACGAGCAGTCGCTGGAGATCCTCCAGGCCCTGCAAAGCACCCGGGCGATGCTGCGTGGGCAATCGGGCGCGAATCAGGGTCTGGTGGAGTTCGCCACCCCCCACACCCTGGCCTTCACGTTTTTTCCTGGCTGGCTATCGGGCCTGCGCGCTGGCTTTGGCCCCGTCAAGAGCCGGCTGACCGCCCTGAACGTGCACGACGCGATGCTGCGTCTGGTCGAGGGAAGCTGCGACCTGCTGATCGCCTACCACCATGAGGCGCTGCCCCTGCCGCTGGAGGCCGAGCGGTACGAGATGGTCAGCCTCGGTCGCGAGACGGTCGCTCCCTACTGCCGACCCGACGCCGAAGGCCGCCCTACATTTCTTCTGCCTGGACGCGTCAGCCACCCCTTGCCCTACCTGGGCTACGCCAGCGGCGCCTACCTCGCCCAGGTGACTGAACTGCTGCAGCGGCAGTCGCTAGCACCCTTGCACCTGGACCGGGTCTACGAAACCGATATGGCCGAGGGTCTCAAAGTCATGGCGCTGGAGGGTCACGGCCTGGCTTTCTTGCCGACGAGCGCAGTGCGGGCCGAATTGGCCGCGGGGCGCCTGGTGCCGGCCGACGAGGGTGGGCTCGGTCCGCTGCGCATGACGCTCGAGATCCGGGCCTGGCGCCAGAAGCCGGGTCGCGAAGGCATGCGCCATGTCCAGGGCGCTGCGCAAGCGCTGTGGGACTACCTGGTGGCACAGGCCCCTGGCTCCGCCGCAGCCGGCTGACTGCTGCTCGCCCGGCGCTGTTTCAGATTCCTGACGGGCCATGCGGACCTGGCATGGGCCATTGCCGCCTCGGCATTGGCGCAGGCGATCGCGCAGACCTACATTGGGCCTCCGACTCACTCAGGAGGATGGCCCATGAATGCCGACACCGCCGAACGATTTCGCACCGAGCAGGATTTCCTCGGCCCCCGTGACATTCCCGCCGACGCCTACTGGGGCGTGCACACCGCGCGGGCAGTTGAGAACTTCCCGATTTCTGGCACCGCCCTGTCGGCCATGCCCGACCTGATTCGGGCCCTGGCCTTGGTCAAGAAGGCCGCCGCCCGCGCCAATCTGGCCCTGGGCGTGATCGATGCCAAGCGCTTCCATGCCATCACCCATGCCTGTGAGCAACTCTCCGCCGGGCGCTTCCATGAGCAGTTCGTGGTCGACGTGATCCAGGGCGGTGCGGGCACCTCCACCAACATGAACGCCAACGAGGTCATCGCCAATCTGGCGCTCGAGCGCATGGGCTTTGACAAGGGCCGCTATGACGTGCTGCATCCCAACGACCATGTGAACGCTTCGCAGTCGACCAACGATGTCTATCCCACCGCGGTGCGCCTGTCCCTCTGGTTCGGCATTGACCGGCTGCTGCTGTCCATGAGCCGCCTGCGTGAGTCGTTCGAGCGCAAGGCGACCGAGTTCCATGCGGTGCTCAAGATTGGCCGCACCCAGTTGCAGGATGCGGTGCCCATGACCCTGGGCCAGGAGTTTTCCACCTATGCGGTCATGCTCGAAGAGGACGAGGCCCGGCTGCGCGAGGCCCGGGCTTTGATCCAAGAAATCAACCTCGGCGCCACCGCCATCGGCACCGGCATCAACGCGCCCGCCGGCTACGCCGAGCTGGCCTGTCGGGAGCTGGCCGAGATCAGCGGCATTCCGGTCGTCAAGTCGAAGAACCTGATCGAGGCCACCCAAGACACGGGTGCTTTTGTTCAGCTCTCAGGGGTGCTCAAGCGGGTGGCCACCAAACTGTCCAAGACCTGCAACGACCTGCGCCTGCTCTCCAGCGGCCCCCAGGCGGGCTTTGGCGATATCAAGCTGCCGCCCCGGCAGGCCGGCTCGTCCATCATGCCGGGCAAGGTCAACCCGGTGATCCCGGAGGTGGTCAACCAGGTGGCCTTCGAGGTGATCGGCAATGACATGACGGTCACCTTGGCCTCGGAGGCTGGGCAGCTTCAGCTCAATGCCTTTGAACCCATCATGGGCTGGAGCCTGTTCAAGAGCATCAAGCACCTGGCCAATGCCTGCGACACCCTGCGCGAGCACTGCGTCGACGGCATCGTCCCCAACTACGAACTGCTGGCAAGGCGGGTGCGCGAGTCGGTGACCCTGGTCACCGCCCTCAACCCGGTGATCGGCTACGAGAAGGCGGCGCTCATCGCCAAGACGGCCATCGCCACCGGCGGTGCCATTGACGAGGTGGCCGAGTCGCTGGGCATTCTGACTCGCGAGCAAATCGAAGCCCTGCTGGTGCCCGAGCGGCTCACCCAGCCCGGGCGGTTGATGTCTTGAGGTGTCTCATCTCTCGCGGCCTTGGGGGCTGTGTCGTATGCCTGCCGCGGGTTGCCGTTGGGCATTGCCAGGCCAGAACGGTGGCCGGAGCCGCCGGTACGACTCGCGCACCGCGGGTTTACCCTGTGATTCCCCTTAAGCGCCGCAACGGCTCGGTGCGAAATGTCCTGTCTTGTGGCGGGATGACTGCAGCCATGCCTAGAATCAGTGTTCTTTCCTTCCACTTTGCAATTTGCACAGGAGATCTTTCATGAAGAAGCATCTGTTGGCCTTCGCGGTCGCTGCCCTTGCTGCCGGTAGCGCCCTCGCCCAGGCCGGTGACACCTTGGCCAAGGTCAAGTCCTCTGGCGTGATCACCATGGGTGTGCGCGATTCCTCGGGTGCCCTGTCTTACACCCTGGGTGACGGCAAGTATGCCGGCTTCCACGTCGAGCTGTGCCAGCGCATCATCGGCAACGTTGAGAAAGCCGTCGGCCGCAAGGTGGATGTGAAGTACCAATCGGTCACCTCGCAAAACCGCATTCCCCTGGTGCAAAACGGCACCGTCGACATCGAGTGCGGCTCCACCACCAACAACGCCGCCCGTCAGAAGGACGTGTCCTTCGCCGTCACGACGTTCGTGGAGGAAGTGCGCATCGCGGTCAAGGCCAACTCCGGCATCACCAGCATCGCCCAGCTGAAGGACCGCAACGTGGCCACCACCACCGGCACCACCTCGGTCCAGCTGCTGCGCAGGCATGAGCGCGCCAACGGCGTCGACTTCAAGGAAATCTTTGGCAAGGACCACGCAGACAGCTTCCTGCTGCTCGAATCCGGCCGTGCCGACGCCTTCGTGATGGACGGCCAGATCCTGGCTGGCAACATTGCCGCTTCCAAGAGCCCGGCTGATTTCCGTATCGTCGGCGAAGTGCTGAGCGTCGAGCCCATCGCCATCATGATCCGTAAGGACGACCCGGCCTTCAAAAAGCTGGCGGATGACACCCTGCGTGACATGATGAAGTCCGGCGACATTGCCAAGCTGTATGACAAGTGGTTCGTGCAGCCCATTCCCCCGAAGAACACCCGCGTTGGCCTGCCGGTCAGCGAGGCCACCAAGGCGGTCTGGGCCAACCCCAACGACAAGCCGGTGGAAGACTACGCCAAGAAGTAAGCTGACGACTTGAGCCAACAAACCCCGCGGCGCCTGGCGTCCGCGGGGTTTGTGTTTTTTGCAGCGACGCGTTACAACCGACGACCTTTTTTCCGCGGAGCCGATCCCCCATGACCCTGGACTGGCAGGTATTTCTCACCGACGACGGCGGCGGCCGCACTTATCTCGAATGGATGATGGAGGCTTGGCGATGGACGCTGGCAGTGGCCGGCGCCTCCTGGGTGGTGGCCATGATCACCGGCGCCTTCTTTGGCACCCTGCGAACCCTACCGAACAACCCCTGGTTGGTGCGCCTGGGTAACGCTTGGGTGGAACTGTTCCGCAACATCCCCATCCTCGTTCAACTGTTCATCTGGTACTTCGTGGTGCCCAAGATGTTCCCCGCCTTCCAGCAGGTGCCCGGTTTTGTGCTGGTGGTCTTCGGGCTGGGCTTTTTCACCTCGGCGCGGATCGCCGAGCAGGTACGCGCGGGCATCCAGTCGCTACCGCGCGGGCAGCGCTACGCTGCCATGGCCATGGGCCTCACCACGACGCAGACCTACCGGTATGTCTTGCTGCCAATGGCGTTTCGCATCATCTTGCCGCCCCTGACCAGCGAGTCTATGAACCTGCTGAAGAACTCCTCGGTGGCGTTTGCCGTGTCCATCGCCGAGTTGACCATGTTCGCGATGCAGGCCCAGGAAGAAACCTCGAGGGGTATTGAAATCTACCTGGCAGTCACCGGCCTCTACGCCCTCTCGGCCTTCGCCGTGAACCGCATCTTTGCCTACATCGAGCGCAGGGTGCAGGTTCCCGGCTTCATCGCGGCCGGTGGTACCGGGGGAGGGCACTGAGCATGCTGGGCAACCTCGACCTCTCCTTCGTCAGCTGGGACATCCTCAGCAAGTTTGTCCTCAGCGGCTTCATTTTCAGCATCCAACTGACCATCGTGGCCACGCTGGGCGGCATCTTCTTTGGCACCTTGCTCGCGCTCCTGCGCCTGTCGGGCCGGCCGTGGCTGGTCATCCCCGCCACCTTCTATGTCAACGGCATGCGGTCCATCCCGCTGGTGATGGTGATCCTCTGGTTCTTCCTGATGGTGCCGCTGATCATCGGGCGCCCGGTGGGTGCAGAGGCCTCGGCGGTCATCACCTTCATTGCGTTCGAGGCGGCCTACTTCAGCGAAATCATGCGTGCGGGCATTCAGTCGATCCCGCGCGGTCAGGTCTATGCTGGCCAGGCACTGGGCATGACCTATGGTCAGAACATGCGCCTGGTGGTGCTGCCCCAGGCCTTTCGCAACATGCTGCCGGTCTTGCTCACCCAGACCATCATCCTGTTTCAGGACACCTCCCTGGTCTATGCCATTGGCGCCTATGACCTGCTCAAGGGCCTAGTGACCGCCGGCAAGATCTATGGCCGGCCCGAGGAGGCCTACCTGCTGGCCGCCATCATTTACTTCACTCTGTGCTTCGGCCTGTCCTGGCTGGTGCGTCGTCTGCAGGCGCGCATTGCCATCATTCGCTGAGTTTGACTGGGACTATTGAACATGATCGACATCAAGAACATTTCCAAGTGGTACGGCCCGGTGCAGGTGCTGAGCGATTGCTCGGTGAGCATCAATAAGGGTGACGTGGTGGTGGTGTGCGGACCTTCGGGCTCGGGAAAATCCACCCTCATCAAGACAGTCAACGGCCTGGAGCCGGTGCAAAAGGGCAGCATCACGGTCGATGGCGTGCAAATCACTGACCCGGCCACCAACCTGCCCAAGCTGCGCAGCCGGGTGGGCATGGTGTTCCAGCACTTCGAACTCTTTCCGCACCTGTCGGTGACTGAAAACCTCACCTTGGCCCAAATCAAGGTGCTGGGCCGCACGCCTGATGAAGCCATGACCCGGGGCCTGAAAATGCTCGACCGCGTGGGCCTGATGGCGCACAAGGACAAGTTCCCCGGCCAGCTCTCTGGCGGCCAGCAGCAGCGGGTAGCAATCGCCCGCGCCCTGTCGATGGACCCAGTGGTCATGCTGTTTGACGAGCCCACCTCTGCGCTCGACCCCGAGATGGTGGGTGAGGTGCTCGACGTGATGGTCACCCTGGCCAAGGAAGGCATGACGATGATGGTGGTCACCCACGAAATGGGCTTTGCCCGCAAGGTGGCCAACCGCGTCATCTTCATCGACGTGGGCGGGCGTATTCTTGAAGACTGCTCGAAGGATGATTTCTTCGGCAACCCGGAAGCCCGTCAGCCGCGGACCAAGGACTTCCTCAACAAGATCCTGGCGCACTGAAGCTTTTTACTTTGGGGCATTCCTGCCCGGTTGCTTGCTCTCATTGCGAAGGGCGCATCCTGATCGCTTTCCATTCTGAGATGTGTTTCTCTCCAATGGCCTGCAGCGCGACGGGCATGCGGTACGGGCGCAGTGGCTTCGATGCGGGGGCCCTTCGGGCTTCCTTGCGGTGCTCGGTCGCCAGGGGCACGCGAGGCAAACTCGGCCCTGCGGGCCTCAAACATGCCTCGCTCTTCGGCCCCCAGCGCCCTCCGCTCCTCAGCCCCGCATAGGCGCCACTGCACCCGCACCGCATACCCGCCGCTTTCCTCTCTCGAAAGACTTCTTGCCGGCAGCCCCTCCGCTCCCCGCTGATTTCTGGACCCATTCCAACGAGGTCACCAAAGGCAGCGCCGAGAAACCTAGCGCCAGAGGTAAGCGTCGGGTGTGTGGCAGGGGTTCGGCGGCGCCTATGCGGGGCCGAGGAACGCAGGGCGCTGGGGGCCGAAGAGCGAGGCATGTTTGAGCCGCTGCAGGCGGCGAGTTTGCCTCGCGTGCCCCTGGCGACCGAGTACCGCAGGGGAGCCCGAAGGGCCCCCGCATCGAAGCCGCCGGGCCGCTGCCGCACACACGGCGCGTGCCCCGCCAACGCCAACGCCAAGACCCAAGCAATGACCTAAGCAATGACCCAAGCCGACAAAGCCAAAAAGCCAAGGCCTCTAAGTTCCCCATTCCATGGCCAGCACGATCGACCCATAAAAAAGGGCGCCCGCCAGGGGCGCCCTCGGTGGGCCTGTGCGGTGGGCGGACCGGGCCATGGGGCATGGTCCGCCGGGGCCGCTCTAGCGGCCGTACAGCACCTGCGGCAGCCACAGGCCGATCTGCGGGAAGACGTACAGCATCACGATGGCGATGATCTGAATGCCCATGAAGGGCAACATGCCAGCGAAGATCTGATTGAGCGTCACATGCGGCGGGCTGACACCCTTGAGGTAGAAGGCCGCCATCGCCACCGGCGGACTGAGGAAGGCGGTCTGCAGGTTCAGCGCCACCAACAGGCCGAAGAACAGCGGGTCAACCCCGAAGTTGTCCAGCAGGGGGATGAAGATCGGCATGAAGATGACGATGATCTCCGTCCACTCCAGGGGCCAGCCCAGGATGAAGATGATCAGCTGGGACAAGATCAGAAACTCTGTCTTGCTCAGATTCATCGACATCACCCACTTTTCCACCAGCTCCTGGCCACCCAGCAGGGCGAAGGCCGCCGAGAAGATGGCGCTGCCCACGAACAGCCAGCAGACCATGGCGCTGGTCTTGGCGGTCAGCAGCACAGACTCCTTGACCTCTGACTCCAGTCGGGCCTGTCGGTAGGCGAGGACGCACCAGATCGCAACGCCGATCGCGCCCACAGCCCCCAGCAGGTTGGGCACCTCCGCAGCCACGATCCCTTCGGCTTGCAGCACGAACCAGACGATGGCCCCCAGGGCGGGCGACCACAGCAGTAGCCAGGTCAGGAAGATGGGGGCTCGCGCCCCGGTTCTCTTGGCAATGACCCCGTAGACCGCGGCCAGCAGGAAGCCTCCGAACGCGCCCACGGCCGCCGCTTCGGTCGGTGTGGCCAGCCCCATCACGATGGAGCCGAGCACCGAGAGAATCAGGACCAACAGCGGGAAGAAGCTGGTAAGCAGCATCTTGAAGATCTCCAGCCGCTGGAAGGTCAGCAGGGCATAGAAGCCGACCAAGGCCAAGGCGCCCACGCCGAGGCCGATCCAGAAGCCGCGCGTCGCCGGGCTGCGCTCTTGGGCCACGGTGGTATCTGCCTGCGCAGTGGCCGGTGCGTTAGTCGGCGTCGCCGAGCCTGCACTCGGCGGCTCCTGGACGCCGCCCGCACCCGGGGGCTCCTGGACCCCACCGGTAGTGGCGGCGGTCGCTGCACGGGCTGCGCCAGGCGGCTCGGACAGGCCGCCAGAGGTGCCCGGAGGCTCTTGCAGCCCGCCACTGGCCCCTGGTGGCTCGGAAAGACCACCCTTGGCGCCCGGGGGTTCGGCCAAGCCGCCGCTGGACGGCGGCTCCGCCAGCCCGCCGCTGGACGGCGGCTCCGCCAGCCCGGTCGGGCTCGCTGACTTTTCTGCCGTGTTCCCCGGCTCGGACACGCCGCCCGGCTCTGTGACTTCGGCCGCCGGCGGGGTGGACTCTTGCGCCGGCACGGGACGGGTATTGAGGTGCCAGGAGATCAGTGAGAAGAAGGCAAACAGCAAGAGCGGCAGCAGGGCCACCAGCAGTTGCTTGCGCAGGTAGGGACGCTCGGCCGGCGCCTCCGCGCCTCCGCGCAGCAGGCCTGGCAGCGCCAGACGGGAGACACTTTGCGAGATCCGGTCCAGGGCTGGCGGCAGCGGCACGAAGCGCTGCTCGGCCGAGAGCGGCGGCATCAGTGAGGGCTTGATCTTGGCCAGCACAATCACATAGATGACGTACAGGCCCGCGAGCATGATCCCTGGAAAGAATGCGCCTGCGTACAGCTGTACCACCGAGACGCCGGCAGTGGCTCCATAGACGATGAGCATCACAGACGGAGGGATCAAGATGCCCAGGCAGCCACCCGCGGTAATGGCGCCTGCCGACACCTTGATGTCGTAGCCGCCCTTGAGCATTTGGGGGAGTGCCAGCAGTCCCATCAGCGTGACCACGGCGCCCACGATGCCCGTGGCGGTTGCGAACACCGCGCAGGTGAACAGCGTGGCGACCGCCAGCGAACCGGGTACCCGGGCCAGGGCCAAGTGCAGACTCTTGAAGAGTTTGTCGATCAGGTTGGCCCGCTCGACCAAGTAGCCCATGAACACGAAGAGCGGAATGGAGATGAGCACGTCATTGCCCATCACCTTGAAGGCCGACTGCACCATCAGGGTGAGCGTCTTGGTGGTATCTCGCTCGTACGCCAGCCAGGTGAAGATCATGCCCATACCCATCAGGGTGAAGGCAGTGGGAAATCCCAGCATGATGGCCACAACGACCAGGGCCAGCATCATCAGGCCCAGATGGCCGGTGCCGAGCTTGTCGGCCGAGAGCAGCATCACCGCCGTGCCGGCGATGATGAGTGCCATGAGGGAGAAGCCGAACCAGAGTTCCTTGCGCAGACGAATCATCGTGCCGCTCCTTCCGACTTGACCATCTCCTTGAGCTTCTCGACGTCGACTTCCTCGACGTCCGCCTCTCGCGAGGGCCACGCGCCCGTCTGTATGCACTGGACGCAGCGAACGATCTCGACCAGCCCCTGCAGCAGCAGCATCAGGCCGGCGACCGGAATCATGAACTTGAAGGGGTATAGAGGCAGGGGCGTCGCGGAGAAGGTGCTCTCACGGATCGCCAGCGACTCCTGCGCAAAGGTCCAGCCCGCCCAGGTCAGGGCGACGATACCGGGCAGGAAGAAAAGCACATACAGCACCAGGTCGATCCAGGCCTGTGTACGCTGTTGAAAAAAACCGTACAGCACATCGCCGCGCACATGGCCGTTCTTGGCCAGGGTGTAGGCGCCGGCCAGCATGAACAGCGTGCCGTACATCTGGATCTGGGCGTCTAGCGCCCAGTCGTGCGGCGTATTGAGCACGTAGCGAGAAAAGACCTCCCAGGCAATCAAGCAGGTCAGCAGGATGATCAGCCATGCGCAGGCCTGACCGAGGCGGGTGGAGGTGCGATCCACCATCATCAAAATATTTTTCATTCTCCCCTCCCAAAAAGATATCAACTGGAAAGGGCCGCCCGACTTGCGCCAGGCGGCCCTTTCGTCACTCAGACGGCAGTGCGTCAGGCCTTCTTCGCGGGCTGGCGGAAGTAGCGGTTCCAGGCCATCTTGAAGTCGACCGAGTAGTCGTTTTGCCAGGCGCCGGCGCGCTCAGCAAATGCGCGCTGGGAATCCATGACCTTTTTGAACATCGCGTTTTCTTTGGATTTCTCGGTGGTCACCTTGTCCCAGGCATTGAGCTGGGCCTGCAGGATGCTGTCGGGCGTCTTGTAGAACTTGACCTTGTCCTTCGTCTTCAGGTCAATGTAGTCCTGCGAGTTCCGGCTAATGCCCTTCCAGCTCATGTCGGCGCTGGAGGCTTGCACCGCGTAGTCGATGATCGACTTGAGCTCGGCAGGCAGCGCGTCGTACTTGCCCTTGTTGAACAGGATTTCGAACTGTTCGCCGCTCTGGTGGAAGCTCTGCAGCATGCAGTTCTTCACCACATCGGGGAAGCCGAGCACGCGGTCAGACGAGGCGTTGTTGAATTCAGCCGCATCGAGCAGGCCGCGGTCGAGTGCCGGAACGATTTCGCCACCGGGCAGCGGGTTGACTGCAGTGCCCAGTTCCTTGAACACGTCGACAGCCAAGCCAACGGTACGGAACTTCAGGCCCTTGAGGTCTTGCACCTTCGCGACCGGCTTCTTGAACCAGCCCAGGGGCTGCGTGGCCATGGGGCCATAAAGGAATGACACCACGTCGATGTTGATGGACTTGTAGATCTCTTCCAGCAGGGCCTTGCCGCCGCCGTAGTAGTGCCAGGACAGCACCATGTTGGAGTCCATGCCGAAGGCCGGGCCCGAACCCCACAGGGCCAGCGCAGTGTTCTTGCCGTAGTGGTAAGCCACCACGCCGTGGCCGCCGTCGAGCGTGCCTTTGGCAACCGCGTCGAGCAGCTGGAAGGCCGGGACGACCGCGCCAGAGGGAAGCACCTCAATCTTGAGGCGGCCGCCAGCCATGTCGTTGACCTTCTTGGCGAAGTCGTTGGCGTACTCGTGGAAGATGTCCTTGGCGGGCCAAGTGCTCTGGAAGCGCATCGTGGTGGTCTGCGCAACAGCCACCATGGGGGCGGACATTGCGGCGCCGGCAACGGCAGCGCCCTTCAGTAGGCTGCGGCGGCGGGGGGTTTTGGCTTCACTCATGCTTGACTCCGTGGGGGTTGGTTTTGGAAAAAATGGCAAAGGTGTGACTGTTACGGAACGGCTGTTACGGACGTAGAGGGTTTTCACCAACAAAAATTCTTCCAAAACTATACCCGGAGATTGTGAAGTAATTAATTAGATTTCATCCGGCTTTTTCGCGCGTTTTGCGAAGTTTCGCAGGGTGCAGGGCGTGGATCGTGGATCGCGGAGCGGGAGCAATGCGGCAGCTCAGCGGCCAAGCGGCTCGCGGCGCCGGGCGCCCCAACTCGGATTGCCTGCCTGGCCGCTGGCAAAATCGGGTGCATGACCGATTCCTCTGACGAAATCCAGCCCGCCCCCGGCTATGCCGGCGACATTGCACCCGATGTGGCCTGCCGCTGGTGGCAGGCCGGCGATGCGGTGCTGGTGGATGTGCGCACCAGCGCTGAGGTGGCCTGGGTGGGCTTTGTGCCCGGCTCGGTCCATGTGCCCATCAAAGAGTGGCCCACCATGGCCGTCAACCCGCGCTTTGACGAGCAGGTGATGGCGGCAGTGCCCCCGGGCGGGAAAGTGGTCTTCCTGTGCCGCAGCGGCATCCGCTCCATCGCCGCTGCCGAGCGCGCCACCGATCTGGGGTTTACCGCCTTCAACATCCTGGAAGGCTTCGAGGGCGACCCGGACGCCCAGGCCCACCGGGGCACACTCGGAGGCTGGCGCGCGCGCGGCCTACCCTGGGCGCAGAACTGATTTCATCCCTGCACTGATTTCTTTTTTCCGGAAAGTACGAGATGCCCGTGAACCTGTCCGCGCCGCGCGCGGAACAACTGCTGCCCATCCCGGGCTTTCGCATTGGTGTGGCCGAGGCCGGCGTCCGCAAGGTCGGCCGCAAGGACCTGACCGTGATGCTGCTAGAACCCGGTGCGGTTGTTGGGGGCGTGTTCACCCAGAACCGTTTTTGCGCCGCGCCGGTGCAGGTGTGTCGCGAGCACCTGGCCGCTGGGCACGAGGTGCGTGCCATTGTGATCAACACTGGCAACGCCAATGCGGGCACCGGCGAAGATGGCCTCATCCGCGCCCGCCAGACCTGCATCGCGCTGGCCCGCCGACTTGAAGTTTCGCCCGAGCAGATCCTGCCCTTTTCCACCGGCGTCATCATGGAGCCGCTGCCGGTCGATCGCATCCAGGCCGGCCTGCCCGCTGCCCTGGCCGACGCCAAGGAAGACAACTGGCTGCGCGCGGCCGAGGGCATCATGACCACCGACACCGTGGCCAAGGGCGCCAGCAGCCAAACCACGATCGCCGGCCGCAGCGTCACTGTCACCGGCATCAGCAAGGGCGCCGGCATGATCCGACCCAACATGGCCACCATGCTGGGCTACCTGGCCACCGACGCCGCCATTGCCCCTGCATTGGCCCAGCCGCTGGCCTACGCCCTGGCCGAGAGCTCTTTCAATCGGGTCACCGTCGACGGCGACACCTCCACCAACGACTCCTTCCTGGTCATTGCCACCGGCAAGGCCGGAAACCCGCCGATCACCTCGCTTGAGAGCGCCGAGGGGCGCGCCCTGTTCGACGCCATGCTCGCGGTCGCCCGTCAGCTGGCTCACGCCATCGTGCGTGATGGCGAGGGCGCCACCAAGTTCATCACCGTGCAGGTCGAAGGTGGCCGTGACACGGCCGAGTGCCGGCAGGTGGCCTACGCCATCGCCCACTCGCCCTTGGTCAAGACCGCGTTCTACGCTAGCGACCCCAACCTCGGCCGGATCCTGGCCGCGGTGGGCTATGCGGGCATTGGCGACCTCGACCAGACCCGCATTGAGCTGCACCTGGACGACGTTCATGTGGCCATCGGCGGCGGCCGGCATCCGGCTTACCGCGAAGAGGACGGTCAGCGCGTGATGAAGCAAAGCGAGATCACGGTGCGCGTGGGCCTGGGCCGCGGCACGGCCACCGACACCGTGTGGACCTGTGATTTCAGCCACGATTACGTGAGCATCAACGCCGACTACAGGTCGTGAGCGCCCGATGAACGAAAAATTTGAACACCTGATCGAGCGCGTGGGCCTGCTGATGGACCGGCTGGAGCGGGTCCTTCCTCAGCCCCTCTCGGCGCCCGATTGGTCGGCGAGCATCGCCTTCCGCTACCGCAAGCGCAGCAGCGGCCACGGCACGCTCGAGCCAGTGCGGCATGTGGGTGCCATCGCTTTGGCAGACCTGCAAGAGATCGACGGTCAGAAAGAGAAGATCGAGCGCAACACCTTGCAGTTTGTCCAGGGCCTGCCCGCCAACAACGTCCTGCTCACGGGGGCGCGCGGCACCGGCAAGTCGTCCCTGATCAAGGCCTGCCTTAACGCCTATGCGGCGCAGGGCCTGCGCCTGATTGAGGTGGACAAGACGGACCTCATCGACCTGCCCGACATCGTCGAGGTGGTCGCAGACCTGCCGCACAAGTTCATCGTTTTTTGCGATGACCTGAGCTTCGAGGACGGCGAGCCCGGCTACAAGGCGCTCAAGTCCATTCTCGATGGCTCGGTGGCAGCGGCCACGGCCAACGTGCTGATTTACGCCACCAGCAACCGGCGCCATCTCTTGCCCGAGTACATGAAGGAGAACCTCAGCTACACCCACACCGCGGATGGCGAGGTTCATCCCGGCGAGGGGGTGGAGGAAAAGATCTCCCTCTCCGAGCGCTTTGGCCTGTGGGTCAGTTTCTATCCCTTCAGCCAGGACGAGTACCTGGCCATCGTCGATCAGTGGCTGGGGTCCTTCGGCATCGCACCCGCAGCTTGCACCGCCGCCCATGCCGAGGCTTTGGTTTGGGCGCTTGAGCGAGGTTCGCGCTCGGGCCGTGTGGCCTACCAGTTCGCCCGCGACTTCGCCGGTCGGCGCTCGGCCGACGGGCAGTGAGCGAGACCCGCATCTTGGTCGCCGACGGCGACCGCCCCCGCGAGGGCGGCGCTGACCGACCCGAGGTGCAGGTGGCCGTCGGCGTGCTCGTGCGGCCCGACGGCCGATTTCTGCTCACCTCCCGTCCGCCCGGCAAGGTCTACGCTGGGTACTGGGAATTTCCCGGCGGCAAACTCGAGGCCGGCGAGACGGTCGCGGAGGCCCTGCGCCGCGAACTGCAAGAGGAAATCGGCATCACCATCGGACAGGTTCACCCCTGGAAGGTGGAGCGGGTCGACTACCCACATGCCCTGGTGTGCCTGCATTTTTGCAAGGTGTTCGAGTGGACGGGCGAGTTGCAGATGCACGAGGGCCAGTCGTTCGCCTGGGAGGCCTTGCCAGTGCGCTCAGAGCCGGTGCTCCCTGGTACGGTGCCGGTGCTGGCCTGGTTTGCGCAGGAGCGCGGCTTCGAGGGGGCCACTCACGCCCCGGCGGGCGGCGCGCCGGCCTGACCCGGCCGCGTTCACTGCAAACGCGGGTCGCCGAAAGGCTGGTCGTCCGGCGGCGACTCGGCCTCCATCCGGAAGCTCTCGCTGGCCCAGGCGCCCAGGTCGATGCCTTTGCAGCGCTCGCCGCAAAAAGGCCGGTAGGGGTTGGACGGTGCGTAGACGCTGTCGCCGCCGCACTGCGGGCAGCGCACGGTGCGTGTCATGCGCACAAGGCCAGCTCGAAGCTCACGTCTTCGGTGCTGGCACGCAGGCGTTCGGCCGGCTCGTGCGTCATCAGGCGAACCACCACCATGAGCCGGTTTCCGCTGATTTCGGGTACCAGATTGAGCGTGGGGTCGATGCGCAGGCGCAGCAGCTGGAAGCTACGCCCTTGGGGCAGGTTTTGCTGCAGCTGTCCGCCGGTGGCCATCACCTTTTGTGGCGCGCCGGAGTCACGCAGAAGCTTGAGCAAGAGGCGCACCGGGTCGACGATGGGCGACAAGGTCTTGGCCCAGCGATGAAGGTCGCCCTGGCGGCGGGCCGGGTCGAGTTGCTGCCAGGCGTGGTAGCCCGGCAGATCAAACTCGCAGGTACCGCCGGGGATGGCAATGCGGCTTCGCACCCCCATCAGCCACTCGTTGTCGCTCAGGGCCTGGCCGGGCTTGCCCGACTGGTCTTGCAGTGCGCCATAGCAGGCGTCGAGCTTGCCGATGATGTCTTCGAGCACCGCTTCGGCGATGGCGGGGTTGCCACGGTAAGCGGCCAGTGCGGATTTCTGCCGGTCCAGGTCTTTCAGGACCTCCGACTTGAGGTCGGAGCGCCCAGCCACTTCCATGATCTCGAACAGGGTGGCGAGCGCGAAGTGGTGGTCAATCGCCTGCTCGCGGGCGAGCAACTGGAGCAGACGCCGGAACAGGGTTTCAAGCCGCAGATAGGTGCGGACGCGCTCGTTGAAGGGGTACTCGTAGAGGATCACGGCGACAAGATCATAGCCCGAAGCCAGCCGCCACCCTCCGGACCTCGGCCTCGAGCTGCGCCAGGCTCAGGTCTTGGTTGAAGATCACCGTGTCGGCCGCCGCCAGGCGTGCCTCGCGCGGCGCCTGCGCGGCGATGATCGCGCGCACCTCGGCCTCATCCAGGCCGCTGCGCGCCATGACCCGCTGCACTTGGGTCTCCGGCAGGCAGTCGACCACCAGCACATGGTCCAGCGCATGACGCTCGCGGCCGCCTTCGACCAGCAGCGGAATGTCGATCACCAGGCAGCGGCGCCCTTCGGCCATCGCCTGCTCGCCTTGCGCCCGAATGGCGGCCGACACCAGCGGGTGGACGATGGCCTCGAGCTGGCGGCGCGCCTCGGGCCGGCTGAACACCTCGGCGCGCATCCGATCCCGGTTCATCGCACCGTCGGGCGCGACAAATTCGGGCCCGAACTCGCGCGCAATGGCGGGCATGGCCGCGCCACCCGCCGCGGTGGTGGCCCGGGAGATGGCGTCGGCATCGATGGTTGCCGCGCCCAAGGCGGCGAGCGTCTTGAGCACGGTGCTCTTGCCACTGCCGATGCCGCCGGTGAGTCCGATTCTCAACATCCCTTTTTCCTCTCACTGCCCTCGCCTATTTCAGCCCAGGCCCATCGCCCGGCCTAGCCGGTCCGGGCCTGCCGCCATGGCAACGAAGCCCGCCGCCGCCAGCCAGGGACCGTACTGCACATATTTGCCCTCGACCAGACCGATGGTGACCTTCATCAGGCCGCCGGCCACCGCGCCCAAGAGCGAGGAAATCAGCACCAGGGGGATGAGCGCTGGCCAGCCGAACCAGGCGCCCAGGGCGGCCAGCAGCTTGAAGTCGCCATAGCCCATTCCCTCCTTGCCCGTGAAAAGGCGGAAGGCCTGGTAGACGGTCCAGAGAAACAAGTATCCGCCTACCGCGCCCCACAGCGCGGTGGGCAGGTCTGTGCCGGTCCACCCCTGGGCGCTGGCCAGCAGCCCGCCCCAGACGAGTGGCAGGGTCAGGTCGTCGGGCAGCAGCGTGGTGTCCCAGTCAATCAGGGCCAGTGCCAGCAAGGTGGCGCCAAAGGCGGCCCAGGCCAGCCCGGGGCCGGTCAGACCCCAGCGCCAGGCGACCAGACCAAACAGGGCCCCGGTCGCCAGTTCAACCAGCGGGTAACGCGGGCTGATCCGGGCCTGGCAGTCGGCGCAGCGCCCGCGCAGCCACAGCCACCCCAGCACCGGGACGTTGTGCTGCCAGCGAATGGCATGGCCGCAGCTGGGGCAGCTGGAACCGGGACGCATCAGGTTGTAGGGGGGGTCCTCGGCGCCGGCGTCCACTGGGGATGTGGCCGCGTGGGCATCGGCCCCCGCCTCGGCTTGCGTCACCGCCGCTGCCGCGCCCACTGTCTTGTCTATCGCCTCTACTTCTGCCGGCGAGCGAGAGCCGATGCCGTCGGCGGCGAAGGCCGCGCACTCTTGGGCCCAGCGGCGCTCGAGCATGCGGGGCAGCCGGTACACGACGACATTGAGGAAGCTGCCCACCGCCAGGCCCACCAGCACCGCCAGCGCGGTCTGGGCCCAAGCCAGGCTCGGGTCTCCCAAGGTCTGCACGGCCCACCCCTCGAATAGCCCGCCCATCAGACCACCTGCCCCAAGCGGAACACCGGCAGGTACATGGCCACCACGATGCTGCCGATGATGGTGCCCAGCACCACGATGATGATCGGCTCGAGCAGGCTCGACAGGCCGGCCACCATGTCGTCGACCTCGGCCTCAAAGAAGTCAGCAGCCTTGCCCAGCATCTGGTCCAGCGAGCCGGACTCTTCGCCAATCGCCGTCATCTGCAGCACCATCGACGGAAAAACCTGGGTGCCGGTCATGGCGCTGGTCAGGCTGGTGCCGGCCGAGACCTCCTGGCGAATGCGGTCGGTCGCCTGGGCGTAAACCGAGTTGCCCGCCGCTCCGCCCACTGACTCGAGCGCATCCACCAGCGGCACCCCGGCGGCGAACATGGTCGCCAGCGTGCGGGTCCAGCGGGCCACCACCGTCTTGTAGATCAAGTCGCCAAAGATTGGCAGCCGCAAGGACAGTCGGTCTACCACCTCGTGCAGCTTCTGGCTCGTTTTCCAGGCCCGCGTCGCAGCGACCGTGGCCAAGCCCACCATGCCCAGCATGGCCCACCAGTAGCCGACAAAGAATTCGCTGATGGCAATCACCAGCAGTGTGGGGGCCGGCAGGTCGGCGCCGAACGATTTGAAGATGTCGCGAAACGACGGGATCACGAAAATCATGATCACTGCCACCACAACCAGGGCGACGAGCAGGACCGTTACCGGGTACATGAGGGCCGAGCGCAGCTTGGATTTGATGCCCTCGATCTTTTCCATGTAAACGGCCAGTCGCTCGAGCACCGCGTCCAAAATACCGGCGGCCTCTCCGGCCTCGATCAGGTTGCAGTACAGCGCGCTGAAGTGATTGGGGAACTTGCGGAAGGCCGCCGACAGCGAGGTGCCGGTCTCGACGTCCATACGGATGTCTTCGAGCAGGCGCGCCAGATTGGCATTGGGGTTGCCACGTCCGACGATGTCGAAGGACTGCAGCAGGGGCACGCCGGCCTTCATCATGGTGGCCATCTGGCGGGTGAACAGCGAGATGTCCTTGGGCCGGATGCGCGGGCCCCTGCGTTGCTTGCGCTTGCGGATGCGCAACTGGCTCACGCCTTGTCGACGCAGATTGGCCTGAACCTGGTTCTCGCCTGCGGCCCGTGCCTCGCCGCGCACGATGCGGCCCTGCCGGTCGCGGCCTTCCCATTCAAAAATGAACTCTTCAACCCTGGCGGTGGGTGACCTGGCCATGTGCGTATCCTTGGTGAGGCGGCGTTTCGGCGGCGTTGGGGCGTCGGTGCGCGAGGGGATGGCTGGAGCGAGCAGCGGAAGTCAGGGGCGGAGGTGAGGGGCTGGCGATCACTGATTGGTCACCGCCAGCACCTCTTCGAGGGAGGTCATACCCAGCCGGACCTTGAGCAGGCCCGACTGCCGCAGGCTGCGCACGCCCTCGGCCTGCGCCTGGCGGCCGATTTCGACCGCATTGCCATCGGCCAGGATGATGTTCTGGATGCCCTCGCTGATGGGCATCACCTGGTAGATGCCCACCCGGCCCTTGTAGCCCTCGTTGCAGGCCGAGCAGCCCACCGGGCGGTAGGGCTGCCAGGTGCCGTCGAGGTCGGCCGGAGTAAAGCCGGCGTCTAGCAGGTTTTGCTTGGGCAGATCGAGAGGCTGCTTGCAGTTCGGGCAGAGCCGCCGCGCCAGGCGCTGGGCCGAGATAAGAATCACGCTGGAGGCAATGTTGAAGGGCGCAATGCCCATATTGCGCAGCCGGGTGAGCGTGGCGGGGGCGTCGTTCGTGTGCAGGGTGGACAGCACCAGGTGGCCGGTCTGGGCCGCCTTCATGGCGATGTCTGCCGTTTCCAGGTCACGGATCTCACCGACCATGATGATGTCTGGGTCTTGCCGCAGGAAGGCGCGCAAGGCGCTGGCGAAGGTGAGCCCCGCCTTCTCATTGACGTTGACCTGGTTCACCCCGGGCATCACGATTTCCGAGGGGTCTTCTGCGGTGGCAATGTTCACCCCTGCCTTGTTCAGCATGTTCAGGCAGGTGTAGAGCGAGACCGTCTTGCCCGAGCCGGTGGGGCCGGTGACCAGAATCATTCCGTAGGGCCGCTTGATCGCGTCCATCAGCCGCGCCCGCTCGTCGGGCTCGTAGCCCAGGGCGTCGATGCCCAGACGTGCGGCTGCGGGGTCGAGGATACGGATCACAATCTTCTCGCCGAAGAGCGTGGGCAGGGTGGAGACGCGGAAGTCGATCACCCTCTCAGGGCCGATCTTGAGCTTCATGCGGCCGTCTTGCGGCACCCGCTTCTCGGAGATGTCCATCTTGGAAATCACCTTGATGCGGGAGGCCAGCTTCTCCTTGATTGCCACCGGCGGCGCCGCCATCTCGCGCAGCTCGCCGTCGATGCGAAAGCGCACCCGGTAGTTGTGCTCGTAGGGCTCGAAGTGAATGTCTGACGCCCGGGCGCTGAACGCGTCGAGCAGCATCTTGTGCAGGAACTTGACGACCGGCGCGTCTTCAACCTCGGCCGAGGCGGCCTTGTCTTCATCGCCCGCCAGTCCCATGTCCAGCGAGGCGTCGTCGAACTGGAAGTCATCCCCGATGAGGGAGTCCATGGTCTCGGCAGCGGTGGTGGACTGCGCATCCACCAGGCGCGAGAGCTTGTCGTACTCCGTCAGAACCCAGTCGACTCCCATCTGGGTGGCGAACTTGATCCGCTCGGCGGCCTGCTGGTCGGAGGGGTCGGCGGTGGCCACCGAGATGCGGTTGTTGCGCTTGGCGAGTGCCACCACCCGGTACTTTTGGCAGAGCTTGCCGTCGAGCAAGGTGCGCGGCAGACGCTGGGGGTCGATCGCATCAAGGTCGAGCAGCGGCACGCCAAAGGTCGTTGCCAGTGTGTGGGCCATTTCGGCCGGGGACACCGCGCCCGACCCAGTCAGCTCGGCAATGAAGGTCTGGCCGGTGGACTGGGCCTTGCGGTAGACGGCCTCTGCGGCCTGCTGCTCGAGCTTGCCAGCGGCGATGAGGGCGCGGGCCAGTCCGGGAAGGGCCGGCGGCTGCTGGAGAGGGGCGGCGGTGGTGTCGGCAACGGCCATCGGAGGGTGGGGGCGCCATCCGCAAGGCGCCCGGGGTCGGGTGTTCGAGGTTGGGGCGATCATCGCCCAAGTTGGATGTACTGTAAATGTAGCAACTTTTGGTTTGCGACTCGCTCAAAGGCTACCGTTCGGCGAAAACCCCGGCCAGGTTTGGTCTGGCGGCAAACGATGGGAGGCCGGTGGGAAAGGAATTTCGAAAGGTGTATTCGCCTGGCGGAGAAGCGGTCTGCCCCTCGATCAGATGGTCATAATGATTTTTCTACTCATATCGAACAAGGAAGCGCCCGTGAACAAGATCAAGAAGTTTTTGGGGAGTGCCGGCGTGGTACTTCTGTGCGTAGTGGGCGGGCTTTCCCTGGCCTCTTGCGGTGGCGGCAGCTCCAGTTCGGGCGGTGGTTCGAGCGGCTTCTCTGTTGGCGTGCAGGGGTTCTAAGATGAAAAAACGCATTGTTTTGGCTTCGGCCGCTGCGGTGACTGCAACCGTCGTTTTGGCCGCGGTGGTGGGCCCGGTGTCGGGTTCTTCGCTCGACTTCCCGACTCTGTTTGGTGGAACCACGGGTGTTTCTGCTGCCTTCCCCGATTGCACCGTCACGGGCTCGGGCATCACAGTCACCGCCGGAACCGACTGCAACATCCAGCCGGATGTGCAGACGGTCACCGTTTACAAGATGGCCCTCTGCACCGCTAAACCCAGCGCACCGACAGCGGCGGCGGCGACATCGCTTTCTGCCTGCAGCACGATTTTTGAGTCGACCAGCGCAACGGGATCCCCGGTCAATATCGTCCTCAATACGTTGGCCTCCTTGCCCGATGGCACGGTGACCAAGCCCGCCAACGGCACCTACTACTACCTGTATGTGGAAGTAGACCCGGAGGTCAAGATCCAAGCGACTGTGCAGTTC